>NZ_AZRK01000001.1 GCF_002895485.1 Petrotoga sp. 9PWA.NaAc.5.4 | reverse complement strand
GATAAGCCAAATACTAACAAATATAACCCAAAGTACAGATAGAGTAAACCAAACGACAGTGAAAGTAGTAGGAACGATAGAAGACATAAACAAAGAAATGGGAAATGTATTAGAAAGTTTCAAACACATAACAGAAAGAATAGAAAAGATGAATCAAGGGATAGAAAACATGACAGCCAGTGCTCAAGAACAAAGTGCAAGTGCCCAAGAGATGAGTTCAGCGATGGACAGAGTAGCAAAAGCGGTAACAGAAATAAGCCAGCAGTTAGAAACATCGAGAAAGATAATAGACAACCAATTAGAACAAGCTATAGGTATAAATGAAGATGCTAAAGAGTTGAATGAGATATCTTCAGAGTTGAAAGGGTTAGTTGAGAGCTTTAAGATATAAACAAAAAGCTGCAAGTACCGAAAAGTTAAAGACAGTATGTAGTTAAATTAGTTAGGAGGAAATAAAAAATGGCAGACATGCTTGTAAAACTTTATGATTTAAAGTATGACGAAGAACTTTTTAATCGACTTAGAGACAAAGGTATTAGTGTTAGAAGAGCAAAAGCTCCAGAAAAAAGTTTAGTTTTAAATTGGGTTAAAGAAAATTTTGGGGGTTACTGGGAAAGCGAATGTGACGTATCTTTTTCAAATTCTCCAATAAGTTGTTTCATTGCTATAGATAAAATAAAAAATAAAATCGTTGGTTTTTCTTGTTATGATGCTACATGTAAAGATTTTTTTGGTCCTACAGGAGTAGATGAAAATTATAGAGGGGAAAATATAGGAAAAGCTTTATTATTGATTGCTTTAAAAAGTATGTGGGAAATTGGATACGCATATGCTATAATTGGAGGAGTAGGACCTATAAAGTTTTATGAAAAAGCGGTGAATGCCATCTTGATAGAAAATTCAGAACCAGGTATTTATGAGGGGTTGTTAAAAAATAACTGAAAGAATGGGTGAGTTATAAATGAAATTAATTGCTCAAATAGGTGATTCAGGTGGGATGCTGCCTGAAAAATTTTTGGAAGAATATAATATAAAAAAGGTTCCATTTTACATAACTTTAGATGGAAGTAACTATTTAGTACAAGGTAAAGAAATTTCAGATAAAGAGTTATATGAAAAGATGGAAGAAGATCCTAATTTATTACCTAAAACTTCGGCACCAAACGTTAATGATTGGTATCAGGCTTTTGAGGAAAAATATAAAGAAGGATATAGAAAAATTATAGTAACAACTATATCCAGTAAATTATCGGCAAGTAATCAAAACGCTAATGTAGCAAAAAAAGAGTTTTTGAGTGATTATAAAGATTGTTCTATTGAAATTATAGATACTTTAACATGTTCGGCGGGACAATCGGCCATAGAATTAAAAATTGCTCAATATATAAAAGAAGGAATGGAATCGTTTAAAGAATTATCCGAAATAGCTAAAAAGCTAATTGAAAAGACAACTCTTGTTTTCACCGTTAAAACCTTAAAATACATGGAAGCAGGGGGAAGGATAGGTAAAGCAGCTAAATTTCTTGGAATTTTATTAAAAATTAATCCCATAAGCGAATTTGTCGATGGAGAGGTTAAACCTATAAAAATCGAACGTACCAGAAAATCAGCATTAAACGGAATGGTCGAAATTGTTACTAAAAGAATTAAAGATGTACAAAAAATAACACTTTTTACAAGATCCGCTTTATTTGAAGAAGATGAAAATTATATAATAAATAAATTAAAAGAAAGTTTGAATTATCAAAAAGAAATTTATTCAGGTGTTCTCGAAGCAGTTATTGGTGTTCATGCTGGTCCTGGAGCTATAGGAATTGCTTTTACTGAATTTTAACTTTCTTAAGGTTGAATTTTTTAAAGTTCAAGGTGGAGTCCACTTCTCTATTCTTTGATAGAAGTATCGCTTGAGTTGAAGAATTAAATAATTGGTCAAGATTAGAGTAGCGGAGGTATTTTTTAGGAAATTCAAATTTTAAATATTGATAAAATGAGAATTTTAGAATTTCTAAAGTGAGTAAAAAATATTATAGGGACTTTAGAGGTGATAGTTTTCAGTAAATAAGTATTTAAATTTAAAATGGGTCCAGGGTGGGACCCTCCTTCTCTTTCGCTACGTGTAGCGAAAAAGTTAAAAAAATTAGGAATTAATAAGTATTAGAAGCAGGAAGATATTTTTGAATAAATTTAGGGCTAAAATATTGACAAAATTTAAGTTTTAGAATTTATAAAGTGAGTATATTGAATGTTGGGGACTTTAGAAATGAGAATTTTCTAAAAATAAACTTTTGAATTTATAACGGGTCCAGGGTGAAGCCCTTTCCCTCTTTCCTTCGCTATACGTAGCGAAAAAGGTAAAAAAATTAGGAATTAATAAGGATTAGAGTTATGGAAGCATTTTATAAAGAGTTAAGCATTAAAATATTGACAAAATGTGAACTTTATAATTTATAAAGCGAGTATATTGAATATAGAGAGGAGGAAGGTGTTTTAAAACACCAACAGTTTGAATATTTTAGATTTTAAAGAAGAAATAGAGAAAAGATTAAAAGAAGTGGAAGAAAAATTAAGTGATCAAAATATTACTAATGATATAGAGAGACTTAAAGAATTAGGTCAAGAACATGCAAGGCTCTCAGAATTAAATGAACTGTTTAAAAATTATGAATCTGCTCTTGAAGACATAAAAGCTCTTCATGAAATGTATAATGCAGGTGAGGTTTCAGAAGAAGAATATTTATTTATGTTGAATGAAGTAGAAACAAAAAAAGAGAGTTTAGAAAAAGCTATAACTGAAAAATTAGTTCCTCCTGATGAATATGACGAACGGGATATAATAATGGAAATAAGAGCCGGAACAGGAGGAGATGAAGCCGCATTATTTGCTTCTGAATTAATGAGAATGTATTTAAGGTATGCGGAAAGAAAAGGATGGAAATGTGAGATTTTAGATATTAACGAAAATGAATTAGGTGGAATAAAAATAGTTATTTTAAAGATCAAAGGTAAAGGGGTATATAAAAGATTAAAATATGAAAGTGGGGTACATAGAGTTCAAAGAGTGCCTCAAACAGAATCTTCTGGAAGAATTCATACTTCGACAGCAACCGTTGCAGTTTTACCTGAAGCTACTGAAATAGATGTTCAAATAAATGAAAATGATCTCAGAATAGATACTTACAGAGCAGGAGGGGCTGGAGGACAATATGTAAATAAAACAGATTCTGCAGTTAGAATAACACATATTCCAACAGGAATTGTGGTAACTTGTCAAAACGAAAGATCTCAGCATCAAAATAAAGAGAGAGCTATGAACATATTAAGAGCAAAACTTTTTGAATTAAAGTTAAGAGAGCAACAATCTCAATTAACCCAACAAAGAAAATCTCAAATTGGAACAGCCGAAAGAAGTGAAAAAATTAGGACTTACAACTTTCCACAAAATAGAGTTACAGATCATAGAATACAATACACAACTTATCGCATAAATGAAATTATGGACGGAGATTTAGATGAAATAATAGACAAGTTGATAGAAGCTGATTTGAAAGAGAAGATAGACAGTTTAATTGTATAAAATACTTCCGAGGTGATGTAATGGTCAAGATAACTTTTCCTGATGGTTCAGTAAAAGAATTCGAAAATAATGTAACCCCTGCAGATATTGCCAAAAGTATATCTGAAGGATTATATAGAAAGTCAATAGCAGCTAAAATAAACAATGAATTAAAGGATTTAAATACTCCAATAAATTATGATTCAACTCTAAAGTTAATAACCTTAGAAGATGAAGAAGCTCCAGCTATTTACCGTCATACCATGTCACATATTATGGCGCAGGCTGTCGTAAGAATATTTGGAAAGGATAAAGTAAAATTAGCAATTGGACCAGTTATTGAAGATGGTTTTTATTATGATTTTGATATTGAAGGTTATAAAATTTCAGAAGAAGATTTTCCAAAGATAGAAGAAGAGATGAAAAAAATTATAAAGGAAGATATAAAGATTGTTAGAAAAGAGTTGAGTAAAGAAGATGCTAAAGAATTATTTAAGGACCAACCATATAAACTTGAGTTGATAGACGAAATTACAGATGATAAAGTTTCAGTTTATTTTCAAGGGGATTTTGTAGATCTTTGTAGAGGCCCTCATTTACCTTCCACTGGATACGTTAAATATTTCAAACTTTTATCCGTTTCTGGAGCATATTGGCGTGGCGATGAAAAAAATAAAATGCTTCAGAGAATATACGCGACCGCTTTCGTAAAAAAAAGCGATTTAGACAACTATCTAAATATGATAGAAGAAGCTAAAAAACGTGACCATAGGAAACTTGGGCCACAGCTTAATTTATTTATGCTTCAATCCGAAATGGCTCCTGGAATGCCGTTTATGCTTTCTAATGGGAAAATAATTTTAAATGAATTAATGACCTATTCAAGGCAAGTACATAAAAAGTATGGGTATCAGGAAGTTGAAACTCCCCAAATTATGAATATAAAGTTATGGCACCAATCAGGTCATTGGGATCATTATAAGGAAAACATGTTTTTTACAGAAAAAGAGGACATGCCAATGGCTGTGAAACCTATGAACTGTCCAGGACATATTTTAATATATAAAAATAATTTTGTGAGTTATAAAGATTTACCAATAAGAATGTTTGAATTTGGCAGAGTTCATAGATATGAAAGAAGTGGGGTATTGCACGGCCTTTTTAGGGTTAGATCTTTTACACAAGATGATGCTCATATCTTTTGCACTAAATCGCAAATGGAAGAAGAAATAATAAAAGTAATCGAATTAACTAATGAAATATATTCAACTTTTGGATTCAATTATGAAGCTATCTTAAGTACTATGCCTGAAGATCACATGGGAGAAATTGAAACATGGGAAAAGGCAACTCAAGCACTTAAATCTGCATTAGAAAAGTCTCAAATAAATTACAAAATAGCTGAAGGTGATGGTGCTTTTTATGGCCCTAAAATTGATTTCCATCTAACAGATTCTATAGGAAGAAAATGGCAATGTACTACTATACAGCTCGATTTTCAGATGCCAGAAAGATTTGAAATAGAATATGCTAATGAGAAAGGCGAGTATGAAAGACCAGTTATGATTCATAGGGCAATATTTGGTTCCTTAGAAAGATTTTTTGGTATTTTGATAGAAAATTTCGCAGGAGAATTTCCTACTTGGCTTGCGCCAACACAAGTTTCAATAATTCCAGTTTCTGAAAAGTACAACGAAGAAGCAAAAAAATTTGCGCAAGAACTTGAAAAAGAAAATATAAGAGTATATATAAATGACTCTGATTCTACTGTGGGTTACAAAATACGAAACGAACAAATGAAAAAAGTTCCATATATGATAGTATTCGGAGAAAAAGAAGTCACAGGGAATAATGTCAATATTAGAACAAGAGAAGGAAATACACAGGAAAATGTCTCAAGAGAGAATTTTGTCAAAATTATTAAAGAAGAAATAAAAAATAGAAATTTAAAACTAAGCTTTTAAATTATTCACTTGGTGTTAAATAAAAGCCCAAACACAAAGAACGCATGTTTGGGCTTTATATTTAAGCTAAAAAAGTACCTTTTGCCATGACTTTTTCAATATTCAAAGTGTCTTTTTGTAATAATACCAAATCTGCATCGAAACCTTCTTTTATTTGTCCTTTGTTTTCCAATTTAAGAAAATTAGCAGGATTAGAAGTAATAACTTTTAAAGCTTCTTCTAACGGGATATTTTCTTGAATTACGCAATCTCTTACCTCTTCAAATAGCGTGCATACGTCTGCAACATCTAATTTTAAGAAATTACCTTCTTCATCAAACTTTGGTAAACTTCCTTGACCATCAGAAGAAAAAGAAATATTTTCTATATTTGCCCCTTCGTCCAATAAAGTTTTCAAAGCTTTAGAAGGTTTAGAAAAATCATCTTTACTTTTCTTTTCAGGACTGCTAGTAGTAAAGTCAACTCTACCCCCTAACTCGATAAATTTCTTGCATACTTGAATAGATTCTTTTCCTTTGTTCATGTGTGTAGGTAAGAATTGTGTGATAGGTAAATCTGATTTCTTAAATACTTCTATTAAGGGGTCTACAAAATTTTTGCCTCTTCCAACATGAACATTGACAATACCAGCTTTTTTCGATAAAATACCTCCAATTCTTGCATCCGAAGTTAATCTTGTCAACTCTTCTATCGTAGGTTGAGAACCTCGATGATCTGAAATAGCTATTTCTCCAACACCTATGATTTCTTCAATAAAAACTATATCATCGATAATTCTATTAGTAAAAGTCTTTAAAGGCAAATGATAAGAACCAGTATATGCATAACAACTAACGCCTTCTACATTTAATGATTTAGCCTTAGCTATCAAGTTTTCCATACTTCTTGTTGCATTATCTGTTCCTAATACACCTACTAAAGTCGTTATTCCGCCTTTTACTATTTGAGAAAGGGTAATTTCCGGAGTTCTGGTATTATATCCCCCTTCTCCACCTCCACCAACAATGTGTACGTGAGAATCGATAAAACCAGGAACTAATAGATAATCCTCTCCACCAACTATATCTATTTGTAAATTTGAGTCTAATTTTATATTGCCTTGAATGTATAAAATCTTTCCTCCACCTATTAAAATATCTTTCTTTCCTTCATAAGAAGGGGAATAAACTTCTGCATCTTTTATTAATGTTAACAATTTTTTCACCTCTTGATAGATTAATTCACTTCTAATTATATAACAAAATAAAGATTTTTGCTTTTAAAAATAAGGTGTAGATTTTTGTCTAAGGTATTCGACAAAATCGTACGATATTGTCAAATTGCGTCGACAAAAACTGACAATTTATAATACAATTATAAAAAAGCATTTTGTTTTTTAATTTTTTTGGTGTAAAATTAGATTGATACCGTTAACGTTAACAATAAGAAAGAGGTGATAAAAATAATTCAAAGTAAGTTTGTGACTATAAAAGATATTGCAGAAAAAGCGGGTGTGTCTGTGAATACAGTATCAAGAGCTTTGAACGATAAACCAGATATAAACCCTAAAACAAAAGAAAGAATATTAAAAATTGCTCAAGAGTTAGGGTATGTTAGGAACGTCTATGCCACAATGTTAAAGTCTAATGTAACAGGTACTATAGGAGTTATAGTTCCTGACAGTTCCAACCCTTTTTTTTCAGAAGTATTTAAAGGAATCGATAAAGCAGCTCGAGAAAACAATTATCAAATTATTATTATGAATTCTGAAGGTTTATATGAAAATGAGGAAAAATTCATAAAAACCTTGTTAGAAAGAAGAGTAGATGGGATTCTGCTTTTCCCAATGCAGAAAAGTTATGAGGGTATAAAAGAATTAATTCGAGAAAGATATCCTGTAGTACTCGTAGGTAGAGAAATTGATAGTTGGAATGTAGATGAAATATTCAGTGATGAAACAAAAGGAGGCTATTTAGCTACAAAATATCTCCTTGAAAAAGGGTGTAAAAAGATAAAAATGATAACCGATCAATTGTATAATTCTGCATCTTTTGGAAGAGTTAAAGGATTTAAAAAAGCTTTAAAAGAAAAAAATATAGATTTTTCCGAAGCGGACATAAAAATTTGTGATCGTATACATGAAGGCTACCACGTAAGAGCGGGTTATGATAAAGTGTTAGAAATGATTGAAAAAAAAGAAAAATTTGACGGAATATTTTGTTATAATGATCTCATAGCATATGGTGCAATAAAGGCTTTGAAAGAAAAAGGGATCAAAGTTTCTGAAGATGTTTCGGTAGTAGGTTATGATGATATAGCTTTTTCTCAGTTAATAGAACCACAATTAACTACTATTAGAGTAAAAAAAATTGAGATGGGTTACGAAGCTTTTAATATGCTTTATAAAAAAATAAATACAAAAAAAGTGGATAATACTATAGTCAAGAAAATTTTAGATGTAGAACTTGTGATAAGAAAATCAGCATAAGGAGGATAAAATATGCCGGAACTAAGGTGGAATCCTTTATTAAAGACATGGACAATGGTAGCAGATAATAGACAAAATCGCCCTCATTTACCAGAGGATTGGTGCCCGTTTTGTCCGGGTCCAGGTAAAAAGGTTCCTGAAAACTACGATGTTTACTCTTATGATAACGATTTTCCAGCTTTAAAATTAGATCCAGATGAACCTAATATAAAAGAAACAGATTTGTACAAAGTCTCAAAAAATTATGGAAAATGTGAAGTAATATTATATTCGCCTGATCATAATATCACTCTTCCTCAGTTGCCTGTTGAACATATATACAAACTTGTAAATCTTTGGGTTGATAGATTCAATGAATTATCTAAAGACAAAAAGATTAATTATATTTTTCCTTTTGAGAACAGAGGGAAAGAAGTCGGAGTTACTATGCTCCATCCTCATGGACAACTTTATGCCTATTCTTGGATTCCCTTGAAATTAAAAGTTGAATTAGATAATTGTAAAGAATATTATGAAGAAAAAAATGATTGCCTAATTTGCAATATGAACAAAGAAGAAGAAAGCTTTCAAAAAAGAATTCTTTTTGAAAACGACTCTTTTCTTGTATACTTACCATTTTTTACAGATTATCCATATGGTGCTTTTATAGTAAGCAAACAACATAGAGGTAATCTCTCTCAGTTTACAGATAAAGAAAAATGGGAATTAGCGGAAAGTTTGAAGTTATTAACAGGTGGATTTGATGTACTTTTTGATAAACCATTTCCATATATGATGAATATACATCAAACTCCTGTAAATTCTGAAGAATATAAAGATTCTGATAAATATTATCACTTTCATATAGAATTTTATCCGCCACTTCGAGACAAAGAAAAAATAAAATGGTACGCGTCAAGTGAAATGGGTGCATGGGCAGCAGCTAATACTTTAGCTGTTGAAGAGACTGCAGTAATACTAAGACAAGCCATAGAAAAATTTAAAAAAACCATATAAATTTTTTAAAACTAACAAGAGAGGTAATAAAGAATGGATCTAAAAAACGTTTTTATAAAAGTTTATGGAAAAACAAAGGAACCAATATACCATTTTTTCTCTCCAGGTAGGATAAATTTAATAGGAGAACATATCGATTATAATGGAGGGTATGTTTTGCCTGGAGCTATTAATCTTGGAATATATGGAGTGATGTCTCTTAGAGATGATGAAAAGATACATTTGAAATCTTTAGATTTTCCAAATGAAGTAGAAGTAGATTTGGGCAAAGATATAAAATATAAAAATGAAGATGGTTGGGGTAATTATGCCAAAGGTGTAATAAAATTTCTAAAAGAAGATGGATATTCTTTGAAAGGCTGTAATATATTGATTCAAGGAAATCTTCCCAATGGTGCTGGCCTCTCATCTTCGGCTGCATTAGAGGTATTGATAGGATACATGTTACTGTTTTCAATAATGCAAGATGAAGTCGATAGAAAATATCTTGCCTTATTAGGTCAAAGAGTCGAAAATAAATTTATTGGTGTAAATTCAGGTATAATGGATCAATTTGTTGTAGCTAATGCAAAAAAAGATCATGCAATATTATTAAACACTCAACATCTTTCATATGAATATATCCCCTGCTTTTTAAATGGATACTCTTTGGTTATAATGAATACCAACAAGAGAAGAGAATTAGCTTCTTCTAATTATAATCAAAGAAGGCAAGAATGTGAGAATGCGTTAGAAACTATAAAAAAGGCAAAAAACGAAAACATAAATAATTTATGTCAGTGTACACTTGACGATTTGCAATATATAAAAAATGAAGTCGAATACAAAAGAGCAAAACATGTAATAACGGAAAATCAGAGAGTCATTAAAGCTGTAAATTTATTAAAAAACAACGATTTAAAAGGTTTTGGAGAATTATTAGTTCAATCTCATAATTCCCTAAAATACGACTACCAAGTAACAGGATTTGAACTTGATACAATTGTTGAAGAGGCTTTAAAAACCTATGGGTGCATTGGAGCACGAATGACCGGAGCAGGGTTTGGTGGATGTGCTATCGCTTTGGTTGAGAAAAATAAAGTCGGTGAATTTATAGAAAAAGTATCTAAGAATTATTTAAATGTTACGAAAATAAAGCCGGATTTTTATGAAACTTCTATCGAAGATGGAGTTAAACTTTTATCTTAGTTTTTATTTTTAAATATAATACTTCAAAAAGGTCCATTATTAATGGGCCTTTTATTTTCAAAAATTAAATAAAAATATGAGAAAATTTAAGTTAATTGTCTTTAATTGTTTTTAATCATCCATAATTACTTCTAAAAGCACGTAATCATATTTTGGATTCTCTGTAAATATTGCTATAATTTTATTGGTATCGTTAACGGTATCGATAAATATTAAGGGAGGTATAAAGGTATATGAAAACTAAGCTTTCAGTTTTATTGATTGGTTTAATGTTTATTGTTTCAATATTTGGCTTTACTAAACCTGTAGAAATAACGTTTTGGACTCTTTTCAGTGGTGGAGAAGGATACATTATGACTAATCTTATTGATCAATTTAACAAGGAGCAAAACCAAATTTTTGTTAGTCAACAACCTCTTGATTGGGGACAATATTATAACAAACTTTTGGCGTCTATGGTAGGAGGAAATCCTCCGGATCTTGCTATTATGCATCGCTCTTCTTTAGTTGATTATGTTGAAAGAGGAACTATATTACCATTGGATAAGTATGTTTCTAATAACATAAAAACAGATTATTTAGAAAATATAATTCAAGCAGCCACTTTCAGCGGTCAAATATATGCTTTGCCTTTAGATACACACCCATTAGTTTTATATTATAATAAGAGTGTGCTTCGAGAAGCTGGATTAGTGGATTCAAAAGGGGAAGTACTACTTCCAAAAACATTTGAAGAATTTTATAATTTTTGTAAACAAATTAAAGAAAAGACGGGAAAATATGGAATGGTTATAGAAGATGCTAATGGCTTGGGAGAAAGACTTTGGCTAACTATTTATAGAAATTTGGGCGGAAAATTGGAAGATTCAGATGGGAATTTCTTTATTGACAAAACAATAGCAGAAAAAACATATAAAGAAATATTAAAGTTTTACGAAGAAGGATTAACAACTTATGTAAATTATGATACAGCAAGAGCTCTTTTGATAAGTGGTCAAGCAGGATTTAATTTTGATGGAGTATGGGCTATAGCGTCTTTTGAAGATATGGGAGTTTTACAGGAAATTGGAGTTATGCCTGTTCCACCTTTTTCTTTTAGTGAAAAAGCGTATGTTTGGGGAGATTCTCATACCTTGATAATACCTAAGGCTCCAAAAATGAATGAAGATAAAGTTAAAGCTGCTGTTACATTTGCTGAATGGTTAGTGAATCATTCATATGAATGGGCTAAAGCGGGACACCTTCCCGTTGTTAAGAGTGTGGCAGAGTCAGCGGAATTTTTAGCTTTGCCTCTAAGGGAAGATTTTGTAGTTTCTGCTGAAAGAGCTTTTGTGCCAGAAGTTAGAGGATGGAAAGAAATACAAGATAAGTTACTAGAGCTTTGTCAAGGTGTGATTTTAGGTAAGATTACACCACAAAAAGCTGCTGAAGATCTTGTTAAAACTGTTAATCAAGTAGTAAAATGATGTTGATCAAATAAGTCGCAACATTCCGCAATTTTGCGGAATGTTGCATTTAGGTAGTATTTAGGGAATCTTTAACTGTTTATAAATTTTAAGTTTTAAAGTTTTTTATTATCTTAAGAACTTTAAAAATGAAAATTTTTGAAAAGCAATGTTTTGAATTTATAAGGAGTTCAGGTTGAAACTTTTCTTCCATAAGTTGATACAAATGTTAAAAAAGTTGAAGAAATTCATATTTAGTAAGGATTAAAATTAAAAATATATGTCAAAAAATAAGTTTTGAAAATTGGTGAGGGTTAAGTTTTATAGTTTCTAAAGCGTTTATTATTACATTATTGAGAGGAGAAATTATTAATGAAAAAAAGGACTTTGAGTGGCTATCTATTATTTACCCCTTTCGGTCTTTTGTATGCATTATTTTTAATTTATCCGCTTATACAAGGTTTTAGAATGGCGTTTTATGAATGGGATTTGTTTAGTGAGCCAAAATTTATAGGTTTCGAAAATTTCTTGACAATGTTTAATGATTCAACTTTTTGGAGTTCTTTATGGAATACGATTTATTTCGTAATTTTAACGGTTCCTTTTTTGGTTATATTGGGTTTTTTGATAGCTCTTTTATTGAATGCAAAAATTTATTTTAGAAGGATTTTTAGAGTTATGTTTTTCTTTCCATATATACTATCAATTACAATAGTGTGCAGTACGTGGGCTTTTCTGTATCAACCCCAGTTTGGTATAATTTCTAAGATATTTAGGGCAATTGGGATTAATTATACAGGATGGCTTACCAATCCTAATACTGCTATGCCTGCTATAGCTTTAACTACTATCTGGTGGACTTTAGGTTTTAACGTGATTTTGTATTTGGCAGGTTTACAGGAAATTTCTCCTACAATATATGAAGCTGCAACAATAGATGGAGCTAATTCTTTTCAGAAAACTTTTTTTATTACTTTGCCTTTATTAAAAAGAACGCATGCTTTGGTTTTAGTTTTACAAACAATAGCTTCTTTACAAATATTTGGTCAAGTTTATATTATGACTGGTGGAGGTCCATATGGTAAAACTCGGGTTTTGATTCAATACATATATGATCAAGGGTTTAGATACTTCAAAATGGGATATGCTCAAGCTATGGCTTTGTTTTTCTTTGTAATTATGTTTATAGTAGGAATTATTCAATTTAGATTAACTCTTGGTGGAGGAAGTGATAAAAGTTGAAAAAGTCTAAATTACTTACTTGGATTGCTATTATTATTATAGTTATATATGTTTTCCCAATATTTTGGATGATCATTTCTTCTTTTAAAAGTGACTTAGAAATACTTACTCAAAAAGTTTTCCCTTCAAAATTAAATTTTGGAAATTATACTTATATTTTTAAGCAATCCGGTGTTTTAAACTGGCTTTTAAATAGTACTTTCGTTTCTTTAATTTCAACTTTTGGAGTTGTTATTATAACAGTTTTAGCAGCTTATTCTTTAGGAAGATTAAAATATCCAGGAAATAAGTTCTTATTTTATATTACTTTAGCAGGTATTATGATACCCCTACAGGCTATTATGATACCAAGATACTTGCTTTTAAGAGATTTGAATCTTTTAAATAAGTATTGGGGGCTTATTATTCCTTATATGGTAAATCCTATGTTCGTTTTGATTGTATCTCAGTTTTTCAAAGGCATTCCCAACGAGTTTGAAGAAGCAGCTCGGATTGATGGAGCTGGTGAATTGTATATTCTGTTTCGAATAATGGTTCCATTAGCTAAGCCATCTTTAGTTGCTATAGCTGTTTTCAGTTTTGTAAGTACGTGGAACGATTTTTTGTGGCCTTTAATAGTTATGACTGATCAAAAAATGTACACTTTACCGGTAGGCTTGGCAACTTTTTATGGTTCATATACTATGAAATATGGGGTTACAATGGCAGGAAATGTAATTGCAGCTCTCCCCATTTTTATCTTCTTCATGATCTTTCAAGAACAGCTTATACAAGGATTAACTGTTGGAGGACTAAAAGAGTAAAAATTAAAAGTATACGATTTGTACTGTAGTCAGAGGTGAAATAGATTGAAAACTGCTTTCTTGATAATTGTTAATTTATTTTCATTGCTTATTTACGGTAATAATAATATTAATTTTGATTCGTCAAATTATGTTACTTATACTAATCCCCTAGGAGTTTTTGTAGCTGATCCCTATGTATTAAAAGTAGGGAGCAATTATTATCTCTATGGCACATCAGTTGCAAATATAGGATTTAAAGTATGGGAATCAAGCAATTTGGTAAATTGGGAGGAAAAAGGTTTTGCTTTCAATAAATTTGAAGAAGGAAATGAATGGGGGCAAAGTGATTTCTGGGCCCCAGAAGTTATTAACTATAATAATAAATATTACATGATATATAGTGCTCGAGCTTCTGATGGTCACTTAAAGATAGCTGTTGCCGAAAGCTTGTCTCCAGTAGGCCCTTTTCAAAATATTAAAGCACCCTTGTTCGATGATGGTTTTTCAAATATTGATGGACATATTTTTATTGATACAGATGGAATTCCGTATTTATTTTATGTAAGAGATTGCTCAGAAAATATTATTAATGGAAAACATATTAGCCAAATTTATGTACGAGAACTTTCTGAAGACTTAACCGAAGTAATAGGAGAACCTTTTTTAGTTGTGCAGCCTTCTCAAGAATGGGAAGGATTGACTGAAGAATGGCAATGGAATGAAGGACCTTTTGTTCTGAAAGAAAATGGTATTTATTATCTACTTTATTCAGCAAATTATTTTGCTTCTTCAGAATATAGTATTGGATATGCAACTGCAAATAATCTAAAAGGTCCGTGGATCAAAAGTAAAGATAATCCTATACTTTCAAAAGATTTATCTATAGGTGTTTCAGGACCAGGACATTGTTCAGTTACCACTTCCCCAGATGATAGTGAATTATTTATTGTGTACCACACACATGCTTTTCCAAAATCTCCAAGTGGTATTAGAGTTCTAAATATTGATAGAATTTACTTTGATGAGAATGGAAACCTGAAAATACTTGGTCCTACGAGAACACCACAACCTATTCCGTAACATACAATATTATTTTTAAAAAAACAAGAATATAAAAAGGAGAATGAATATGAATAATATACCTCGACCAGAATATCCTCGTCCAAACTTTGTTAGAAAAAATTGGTTGAATTTAAATGGAACTTGGGATTTTGAATTTGATGATGAAAATCTTGGAGAAAAAGAAAAATGGTTTATATCCCATAGCTTTTCAAAAAAAATAGTAGTTCCTTTTTGTTATGAAAGTGAAATGAGCGGAATTAACGACAAAGCCCCACACGATTACATATGGTACCAAAAAAGATTTGCTGTACCCGAATCTTGGAAAAATGAAACAATAAAAATAAATTTTGGAGCAGTTGATTATATAGCTAAAGTATGGGTAAATGGCGATTATATAGGTAGCCATATTGGAGGTTATACTCCTTTTAGCTTTAATATAACTAATTCCTTAAAATGGGACGGTAAGGAAGAAATAGTTGTGAAAGTTGAAGATCTAAGTTATAATCCAAAACAAGCGAGAGGAAAACAAACATGGATAGGAAAACCTTTTGCTTGCTGGTATACAAAAACTACAGGCATATGGCAAACAGTCTGGTTGGAACCTGTTAACGAAGCACATATTGAAAAAGTTAAATTGACTCCAGATTTAGACAATGGCAATCTAAAAGTCCATACTTTTATGACACATGAAGCTGTTGGAAATAAACTGAAGGTCACTATAAAGTTCGAAGAAATTGATATTGTAGAAACCGACTTTCATTGTTTTGATAATGAAATGAACTTTGTTTTAAATTTGTTAAATAAAGAATTCGAGTGGAAAATAAAATTATGGTCTCCTGAAGAACCCAACTTATATGATATTTACTTTGAATTAATAGATGATGAGGGGAAAATTTTGGACTCTGTAAAAAGTTATTTTGGTGTTAGAAAAGTGTCTACCAAAAATGGAAAGTTTTTATTAAACAATCGTCCCTATTATCAAAAATTAATTTTAGATCAAGGTTATTTTCCAGGTTCTTTGTTAACTCCTCCAAGTGAAGAGGCAATTATAAATGATATTAAAATGACCAAAATTTTAGGTTATAATGGAGCTAGAAAACATCAAAAGGTCGAAGATCCATTATACCTTTACTGGTGTGATAAGTTAGGATTGTTAGTTTGGGGAGAAATGGCTTCATTTTATGAATTTACAAACGAAGCAGCTAATCAATATACAAGAGAATGGCAAGAAATAATTGATAGAGATTATAATCATCCTTCCATAGTAGTTTGGACCCCCTTTAACGAATCGTGGGGAGTTCCTAGTGTTTTGGTAGATAAAAACCAACAAAGTTATACAGTAAGTTTGGTCAATATGATTAGATCTACAGACTCCACAAGATTAGTTGTATCTAATGATGGTTGGGAGCATACAGATACTGATTTATGTACCATCCATGATTATAGAGAATCGGGCAAAGAATTCTTGAAAATATATGAGGATAAAAGCGAAATTATCAACGATGCCCCTGCCAATAAATTTATCTTTGCAGAAGGATATTCATATAATAATCAACCAATTTTAATAACAGAATATGGAGGAATTGCTTTTTCACAAACTGAGGGATGGGGTTATGGAAACAAAGTTACTAATGAAGAAGCATTTTTAAAACGTTTAGACGAAATAACCACTGCTATAAAATCTATTGATTACATAGTCGGTTATTGTTATACACAATTGACAGATGTTGAGCAAGAAATGAATGGACTCTTGACATATGATAGAAAATTCAAAATTGATCCAGAAAAGATTAAAGCTATAAATGATAGAATTGTTTAATTAAGTTCTGATTAGTATTTACTTAAAGGAGTGGAAACATTGTGAAGTATAACCCAATTAGTGGAAAGGTTTCTCATTTTCTCCATGGTGCTGATTATAATCCTGATCAATGGCTCAACTATCCAGAAGTTCTTGAAGAAGACATCAGGCTTATGAAACTTGCTAACTGTAATGTTATGTCTGTAGGTATTTTCGCATGGAGTACTCTTGAACCGGAAGAAGGTAAGTTTAATTTTGAATGGTTGGATGAAGTGATTGAAAGATTGTATAAAAACGGAATTTACACGATACTTGCAACTCCGAGTGGTGCAAGACCAACGTGGATGGCTCAAAAATATCCAGAAGTTCTAAGAGTCGGTCCAAATAGGGTAAGAAATCTATTCGGAGAGCGTCATAATCATTGTTATACATCTCCTATTTACAGAGAAAAAGTCAGAATAATGAACACAAATCTTGCTGAAAGATATTCAAAACATCCCGGAGTAATCATGTGGCATGTATCAAACGAATATGGGGGAGAATGTCATTGTGACCTTTGTCAAGAAGCTTTTAGAAGCTGGCTAAAAGATAAATATGGAACTCTTGACAATCTCAATCATGCATGGTGGACATCTTTCTGGAGTCATACTTACACCGATTGGTCTCAGATAGAATCTCCTGCTCCACACGGAGAAAATCTTGTTCATGGATTAAATTTAGACTGGAAAAGATTCGTAACCCATCAAACTGTTGATTTTTTTAAACATGAAATTAAGCCTTTAAAAAAGATTAACCCAGAATTGCCTGTTACAACTAATTTTATGGGAGTCTATGAAGGATTAGATTACTGGAAATTTGTTGACTTTTTAGATGTCGTATCTTGGGACAATTACCCAAGGTGGCATCAAACTAACGATGATTCAGATTTAGCTTGTCAAGTTAGTTTGGTACACGACCTAAATAGGTCCCTGAAGGGTGGAAAACCATTCATGCTCATGGAAAGTACACCAAGCATGACAAATTGGATGACTGTTAGCAAGTTAAAAAGACCAGGTATGCATTTACTTTCTTCTATTCAAGCAGTAGCACATGGTTCAGATACTGTTCAATATTTTCAATGGAGGAAGAGCAGGGGTTGCAGTGAGAAATTTCATGGAGCAGTTGTTGATCATTGTGGACATGAGAATACTCGAGTCTTTAGAGATGTACAAGAAGTTGGAGAAATTCTTAAGAAATTAGATGAAGTAATTGGAACTACTGTGAAACCAGAAGTTGCTATCATTTTTGATTGGGAAAACCGTTGGGCTATGAAAGATGCAAAAGGACCGAGAAATATTGGAATTCATTATGAAGAAACTGTTGTAAGTAATTACAAACCTTTCTGGAAAAATGGCGTTCCTGTTGATGTAATTAATATGGATTGTGATTTTTCAAAATATAAACTACTTATTGCTCCAATGCTGTATATGGTTAAAGGTGGAGTAGCCGAAAGAATCGAAGAATTTGTGAAAAATGGAGGCACCTTCGTCACAACTTATTGGTCTGGGATTGTTAATGAAACTGATTTATGTTTCTTAGGGGGATTTCCTGGACATTTGAAAAAAGTTCTTGGGATCTGGGCTGAAGAAATTGATGCACTTTACGACGGAGAAGAAAGGCTCGTTTCTTTTAATGAAGGTAATGAACTTGGGTTAAAAGGAGATTATAAGGCGAGTGAATTATGTGATCTAATTCATTTAGAAGGAGCTCGAAGCTTGGCAACTTACAAAGAAGATTTCTATGCAGGAAGGCCCGCTTTAACGGTAAATGACTTTGAAAGAGGCAGATCATATTACATAGCTTCAAGAAACGAAGATAAGTTTAATGATATGTTCTACGGTAAACTTATTCAAGAACTTAATTTGAGAAAAACTGTTAACACAGAACTTCCCCATGGAGTAACAGCTCAAATGAGAACAGACGGAGAAAACGATTACGTATTCTTAATGAATTTTAGAAATGAAGAAAGCACAGTAACTTTAGACAATTTTGATTACACAGATTTATTGACAGGAGAAAAAGCATCTAAAGAAGTAAAGCTACCCATTTATGGTTTAAAGGTTTTAAAAAGAAGATCTAGGTAAAATAGTTAAAAATTCAATAAAATAAGGGTGCACTCTCCAGAGTACGCCCTTATTTCGTTTTTTAGCACTAAAAGGGGAAAATTATTTTTCTTTGACATTATTTTCAAGGATCTTTACAATCGTATCTGAAGCTACTTTCATATCCTCCACCGGAATCAATTCAAATCTGCTGTGAAAATTGTAACCACCTGTAAATATATTTGGACATGGTAATCCCATATATGACAGTCTTGCTCCGTCTGTTCCTCCTCTTATGGGTTTTATTATAGGATCAATACTTAGGTCAATCATTGATTTTTTTGCTAGTTCAATAATTTCCATATGTGGTTCTATCTTTTCTTTCATGTTATAATAACTGTCTGTTATTTCTGCTTTGACCAATTCTCGACTATATTTGTAATTTAGAAATTTAACAATTTCTCGAAAAAATTGTTTTTTAAATTCAAATTTAGCTTTTGAATGGTCTCGTATGATGTATTCAGCTTCTGCATAATCAACCGTACCATTTAGTTTTGTTAGCAAGAAGAAACCTTCATATCCTTCTGTATATTCTGGTTTTTCATTTACTGGAAGCATACTTTCTATTTCAAGTGCTATTCTTAAGGCATTTATCATTACATTCTTAGCAGTACCTGGATGTACATTTTTCCCATAAATTTTTAGTTTAATGCTTGCAGCATTAAAGTTTTCGTATTCTAATTCTCCAAGTGGTCCTCCATCAACTGTATATGCAAATTCTGCACCAAAACCTTCAATATCAAAAAAATCTGTTCCTCTTCCAATTTCTTCATCTGGAGTAAAAGCTATTTGAACATTTCCGTGTTCAATATCTGGATTATTAACTAAGAATTGAACAGCATTCATAATAGCAGCAATTCCAGCTTTATTATCTGCCCCTAAAAGTGTTGTTCCATCTGTAGTAATTATTTCCTTACCTTTTAATTTATCCAGAAAAGGAAATTCTTCAACAGTCATTATGTAATCATTATTTAATATAATGTTACCACCTTGATACAAGAAAATATGTGGATTTGTACATTTGCCATCTAAGTCTGGAGATGTATCCATATGGGCTATAAATCCTATAGACGGAACAGGTTTTTGCGTCTTAGATTGTAGGGTAGCATAAACGTAACCATGCTCATCTTGTTTTGCATTTGTTAATCCCATTTCTCTTAATTCTTGGACTAATAATCTTCCTAGTACTAATTGTCCAGGTGTACTTGGCACAGTTTTACTTGATTCATCAGATTTGGTATCTATAGCAATATATTTCTTGAACCTTTCTACAATATCTATCATTCTTCTCACCCTTTAAAATTCTAATATCTAATTTTTATAAATATTTTAGATTTGAATTTGTTATACAACACCTCTATAAATTATTTTCAAAAATGTTTAATTTAGTAAATTTTACTACAAAATCATTTTAGAAAAAGGCACGTATTTGTTAATATAAAAAATATAATTATTCTAAAAATAAGAAATTGAATCATAACGATAGTTATTTAAATTAGAACGATTCTAATTTTCAATAAACTTTTCTTATGAATAATACAATTTTAAAAGATATCTTTAGTAATAATATAGCACAAGTTGAAAATTCTAAAATTATTGGTCAAATTTCTCCCAATTCATTTTGTATATTTATGCCACAAATTGAAAGAAATATTTCAAAATACACTCCTTACAAAAGGATATTTTTAAAAGAATTTTTTCATAATATAAAGCAGAGAGATTTACTACAAACTAATTAGTTAGTTTCTTCTTAAGTACAAAAAGTACTATAACTGCTGCAACTTCTAATGTCATTGAAAAAACTACCAAAGTTATTATTGAATAATCGTACAATAATCCCATAATTGCACTTCCGATAAACCAAAATAATCCAAAGACTGTATTAAATAATCCATAAGCTGTTCCTCTTTTTTCAGAAGGAATTATATCAGCTACGACAGATTTTAAAATTGATTCCTGGGCTCCCATCCCAATTCCCCAAAAAATAATTCCAATAATTATCAAAATAATCGAATTTGATAGAAAAGCAAAAGGTGAAAAAAATAAGCTAAGAGAAGAAGCTATAATAAGACTACCCATTCCTATTTTGTCATATAAGAATCCAAAAATAAGGGCAGCAAATGCATCTATTCCCATAGCTATAGCATACATAAAGGGAATTAAAGAGTCTGTTAAAATCATATTCCTTTGAAAGTGAAAAGCCAGTAGTGGAAAATCTACAAATCCAGCGGCAATTAAAGATATAGCTACCAAATATAACCAATATGATCTATTCAATCCTTTGGTATCTATCTTATTTTGCTTAGTTTCAAATTTTTCGGGCTCTGGGAAATTAATTTTGCTAAATATTAATAACACAATAGTTAGAAGAGCTGGAATTAATAGCATCGCAAAAGCAAATTGATAGTTTCCTATATCATCATCACTTCTAAAAAGAAGTATAAAACTTAGTATTAAAGGTCCTGCTACAGCTCCTATTTGATCAAGAACTTCTGCAATAGCAAATCCTTTACCGCTTCCAACATTTCTTGCTGCATAAGACATAAGAGTATCTTTTGCAGGTTTTCTTGTGGCTTTTCCGATCCTTTCTAGAATTATTAGCATTGCAGCAGTTTGCCATCTTCCGGTTAAGGCAAGTGCAGGGACAGCAAATACATCTATCGTATACCCAAGGAAAGTAAATAACCAGTATTTACGTGTCTTATCGCTCAAATAACCTGTCAATAGCCTTAAACCATAACCGATAAACTCTCCTAAACCTGAAACTAATCCAACAATCGCACCACTTGCTCCAAGTAAACTTAAATAAGGTCCTATCAAACTTCTTGCGCCTTCATGAGTAATATCGGCAACTAAACTCACTATTCCCATAACGATGATAAAGCTAATAGCAGATTTTTTCGTTGGTATTCACCTTCTTTAAAATTATATCGACAATTTAAATATAATTCTTTTTTTGGAATTTGTCAATCTCAGTGTTTGTAAATTTTTTGATATAGAAAAAATAAAAAAGTAATAAGGTTTTCTTAAAAATAGTGTGGTAATTAAGCTGTAGTTAAATTGATTTTATACAATGACAAATTTAGAGAAGGCTACCATGTCTAAATCATAGACAACTGCATCCATCTACTCGAGAAAAGGAAACAAAACAAACAATAATGACCATACATAATATTAGATTTTTACTTATTGTTCATATCTTATTTTTTCTACATACTGTTTTCGAAAGGGAACCAAAAAGGTAGTTAGAAATTTTTATTAGTATGGAATTATCAGAATTAGAAGCTTATTTTTTAGATTTAATTTCTTGTAAAATATTTTTAATATCTGTTAACAATACCTCTTCTTTAGAAGGAGCTGGTGGAGTAGGAGGAGGTGGAAGAGGAGTTGGTTTTTCAAACTCTTTCCTTATCTTATTTATAAAGCGAACAAATATGAATATAGAAAATGCTACGATTAGAAAATCCACAACTGTTTGGATAAAATTACCATATTTAATAGTTGCCTCTCCTATGCGAAATTCGAGAGACGCAAAGTTTATGCCTCCTATAAGTAACCCTATGAAAGGCATCAAAATATCATTTACTAAAGAAGTGACGATTTTACTGAAAGCACTTCCTATAATGACACCAACAGCGAGATCAATAACGTTTCCTTTAACAGCAAATTTTTTAAATTCTGACCACATGCTTTTCATATAGTCTCCTCCTTATAAATTCAAAAGATTATTTTTAAAAAATTCTCATTTCTAAAGTTCCTATCTAATCCTTGCAAAATATAAATTTCTTTAACTTTTTCGCTGCGCGTAGCTAAGGAGAGAGGGGAGGGCTCCGCCCTGGACCCATTTTAAATTCAAAAGATTATTTTTAAAAAATTCTCATTTCTAAAGTTCCTATCTAATCCTTGCAAAATATAAATTTCTTTAACTTTTTCGCTACGTGTAGCTAAGAAGAGAAGGGAGGGCTCCGCCCTGAACCCATTTTAAATTCAAAAGCTTATTTTTAAAAAATTCTCATTTCTAAAATTCCTAAATTCAAAATTTTATTTTTGAAAATGTTCATTTTTAGGCTAATTAACTTTGAAATTTTTTTAATTAATGTTATCATATTCATAATATAAAATCAAATGTTAAGAGGTGATAAGATGGCAATAGTTTTTGAAGAAAAGAAGAAAAAATGGATTTTAGAAACTATAAATATGGGATATGTATTCGCTTTAGATAAAGAAGGAAAGTTAAAAAATGTATATTGGGGATCAAAATTACCAAGGTTTGAAGATTATCCAGAAGTTGATGATCTTGTTGTAATGGATAGGTACACCTGGGATGATGAGTTTTCTGTTAGAGGAGAAAAGAATAATGTAGAACCCTGTTTAAAAGTTGAATATTATGATGGAGTGAGAGACGTAGTTTTGAATTATGTTGATTTTGAAATTAAAGGCAATCAACTAATTATAAAATTATTAGATGAACAATATGGATTGAGTGTAAAACTTTTCTATAGATTAATAGAAAAGTACGACATTATAGAAAGATGGGTAGAATTAGAAAATAGTTCTGATAAAGAAATAAAGATAGAAGATATAAAATCAGCGTCATTATACGTTGAAAATTCAGAAAAAGTAAGGTTAAATTATTTAACTGGTATGTGGGGAAGCGAATTTCACTTACGAAAAGAAAAAATAAATGAAGGGAGCAAAGTTTTAGAAAGTAGAGTAGGTAAAACCAGCGCTTATATGAATCCATATTTTGCAATTGACTACGATGCAACAGAAGATAATGGAAAAGTATATTTTGGTGAATTAGCTTGGAGTGGAAACTGGAAAATATCTATTCAAAAAAGAATTTATGAAAGAATAGCGATTATAGCTGGTATCAACGAATGGGACTTTACATATATTTTAGAACCATCAAAAAAATTTATGACTCCTAAGTTTGTATTTGGTTTTTCAGAAGAAGGATTTTCTAAAGCAAGTCAGAATTTACATCATTATCAACTTGATTATATTTTACCTCAAGATAAAGCACATAAATTAAGAAAGGTTTTGTATAACTCATGGGAAGCAACTACGTTCAATGTAACTGAGGAAAATCAGAAGATTCTTGCAGAGAAAGCAGCAAAAATTGGTGTAGAACTTTTTGTAATAGATGATGGATGGTTTGGTCAAAGAAATGATGATCGTGCCGGATTAGGTGATTGGTATGTAAACAAAGAGAAGTTTCCAAATGGATTAAAGTCTTTAATAGATTATGTAAAATCTTTGGGGATGGATTTTGGTATATGGGTAGAACCTGAAATGGTAAATCCTGATAGTGATTTGTATAGAAAACATCCTGATTGGGTTATAAACTTTCAAAATAGGCCACGTTCAGTAGAAAGAAATCAATTAATGCTTAATTTAGCAAGAGAAGATGTAAAGCAATTTATAATAGATTTTATGGACAAGCTTTTATTAGAAAATAACATAGATTTTGTTAAGTGGGATATGAATAGACATGTTTTTGAATCAGGTTGGCCAGAAGTCGAATCAGAAAGACAAAGAGAAATATGGGTGAAATATGTGTGGAATTTATATGATATATGGAAATACTTGAGAGAAAAATATCCTCATGTTACTTTTGAGAATTGTTCGAGCGGCGGAGGAAGAGTAGATTTGGGTATTATGCAGTATGCAGATCAAGTATGGACAAGTGACAACACCGACCCATTTGATAGATTAGAAATTCAAGAAGGATTTTCTTATGCCTATGCTCCTAAAATAATGATGGGATGGGTAACTGATTGGGGAGGAAAAGATACGTATCCTTTAGAATACAGATTTCATTCATCTATGATGGGATCCTTAGGTATAGGTGCTGACTTAAATAAATTTAGCGAAAAAGATTTTGAAATAGCAAAAAAACAAGTTCAATTGTATAAAGAAATAAGAGAGATAGTGCAAGAAGGTTATCAATACAGACTGTCATCAGTAGCAAAAGAGAGATATTTTGCAGTTCAATATCTAAACGAAGATAAGAGTGAAGGAGTTATTATATATCTTAGAAATCCGAGACGTTTTGGGTTGTTTGATAGAGTCAATTTAAAGTTGAAAGGGTTAGAAGAAAAAAGTATTTATAAAATATATGAAGGAGTAGGAGAAGAAGAGATAGAAGTTAAGACATTATCTGGAAAAGCATTAGAAGAAAGAGGTATTATTATCGAAGATTCAAGTAAAGAATTTTTTTCGACGAATAAAATAAAACATTTTTACAGCAGAGTTTTGAAAATAAATAAAATATAAAACTAAAACTATTTAATCATTTTTTAATTTTTAGGTAATATAATTTCATAAAAGTGAGAATAAGAAATTGATTGAACGATTTAGAAATAAATTATGGACTTTAGAAATGATAATTTTCAGAAAATAAGCTTTTGAATTTAAAATGGGTTCGGGGCACAGCCCTCTCCCCTTCCTTCAGTCCAAGTACCGAAAAAGGTAAAGAAATTAGGAATTAGTAAGGATTAGAAGCGGGGAGATATTTTGTAAAAAAATCAATGCTAAAATATTTATAAAATGTGAAGTTTAGAATTTTTAGGTGACTATAGTAGGTATTTTAGAAATGATAATTTTCAGAAAATGGGCTTTTGAATTTAAGATGAGTCCAGGGCGGAGCCCTCTCCCCTTCCTTCGGTGCAAGTACTGAAAAAGGTAAAGAAATTAGGAATTAGTAAGTATTAAAAATAAATTTAAAGGAGGACGATAAATATGAAAAAAGTTTTTACTACGATTTTAATTTTAACGGTAGTTATTGCAGTATACTCTCTTGATATTATTGGAGGAGGTAGTTATAACACATATAACTTTGATTATTATATTGATGGTGAAAAGATGACTTTAAGTGATGAAGTACTTGAGGAAGTAGGAAAAGGTTTTGGCGCTTATGCTGGAATAGCGGTTGGAGGAAATGTTGGTATGGAATTTGGAGCAGATTGGTTTCAAAGCAAATATGATGGTACTGATGGAATTTTGACTTTATCTCAAAATACACTTGCACCATATGGAGCCTTAAGATTCAGGATAAATACATTAGTACTTCCATTGAGCATAGATGCAAAAGTAGGATTGTCTTATTATATGAATGAAACTACGTATAAAGGAGAATTAAGTTGGGGTTCAGGAAGTATAACTCTTTCATCAGGTGAAAAATATAGTGGATTAGGATACTTTGCTGGAGCAGGTGTGAATATTGGAATCACTAATACTTTAAGTCTTTCTTTAAACGGTACTTATAGATGGGCAAAAATACCTTTAACTGAGGAAAAAAGTTATTCAGGAGAATATGTAAAGTACGAAGGTGAAAGTACAAGAGAATTAGATTTATCTGGATGGAAAATTGGAGCAGGATTGGTATTAGAGTTTTAAAAATAAATTATATTATAATTGAATAATAAATAAAGATGGAGTGAGTAATTTTTCACCCCATCTTTTTATTTTTTAGCTTATTGGTGGCGGCGAAGAGATTCGAACTCTTGACACTACGGGTATGAACCGTATGCTCTAGCCAACTGAGCTACGCCGCCATAAATAAAAATGGTAGCGGGGGTAGGATTTGAACCTACGACCTTCGGGTTATGAGCCCGACGAGCTACCAGACTGCTCCACCCCGCACCAAGTAAAAGTAAATTTATTTTAATGGTGCCGAGAGTCGGACTCGAACCGACACGGGTGTCTCCACCCAGCGGATTTTAAGTCCGCAGCGTCTACCAATTCCGCCATCTCGGCATCCTTTACGTAAATAAGTTTATCATAAAAAGTGTCTTTTGTCAAGAATATTTATAAAATATCAAAGAGTTATTTTTTAATTATTTTGTTGTATAATTGATTTATCAGTTTAAATAGGTTAGGAATGAGATTTTTTTAAAATAAATTCTTGAATTTGCAAGGGGGTATCTCATGAAAAACATATTGTCAGAATTTAAATTCAAAAAAGTAACTGTTATCTTGATTTTTATGATAATTCCTTTGTTTTTTTTCTCTTCACAAGTTTATACACCACCTAAAGAACTTTATCAGATAGAAACTGAAAATTATAGATTTGTTTTTGAAAAAGATCTTTATTATTTTTATGAAGAAATCAGTGAATATGCAGAAGAATTATATGTAAAATACAAGTATTTTTACAATTCTAATCCAGGTAAAATTACTATTTTTATTTTAGATGATGTTGATTTTACGAATTCTTTTGCTTTGACTTCAACAAATGTTATAAGATTGTATATTAATCCTCCAGAAGATTTTTTGGCTTTAGGAAACAATGTAGAAGATTGGAGTAGGTTTGTTCTTTCTCATGAATTAACACATATATTTTATGGAAGCGATGTTAGGGATCCTTTGATTTCTTGGATCCCAAATAAATTAATTAAAAATACAATCAATATGGTTCATCAACCAAGTTATTTGCATGAGGGTTTGTCAATCTATATGGAAAGTAAAAATTTTGGTGGAAGATTTGAAGATGACTTATTTAACATGTATTTAAGAGCTGAGATTTTAAGTAATCAATTTCCGAGATATTATTTGGGGTCAGGTTCACAAATAGATGTTTGGAGTCCGGCTGGCTTCAATTACATGTACGGGGCTATTTTAGTAAGAGAAATAGTTGAAAATTATGGAGAAACCGCTTTAAGGGAAATTGTAAAAGTTTTAAACAGAAATATTTTTAGTAATATTGATGAAGCTTTTGAATGGGTAACAGGAGCAAGATGGGAAAGATTTATAGGAAACATAAAAAAAGAAAATATTTCAAAATATGATTCATTAATTGAAAAAGGGTATAAATTTTCATGGCTTAAAATAGATGAAACACATCAAAATACTGGAAATTTAAGAACAGATGGGGATTCTGTTTATGGATATTTAGAGATGCCTAATAAACCAAAAGGAATCTATAAAAATAACGATTTAATTAAAAAAAATGTAAATAGTTTCGATGTTAATGAAAATGGAGATTTGTTATATTTAGTAACTACATATTCTAATGGGTTTTATACCAACAAATTGTATTATGACTGTGGCTGTTCAGCAGGAGAAAAATTAATTGATGAGAGAGTGAAAGTGTTTGCCTTTGTTGGTACAGATAAAGTAATTTATTCTAAATTAGATAAAGGATTAACCGCAATATATTTATATGATTTGAAAACTAATAAATCTCGAATGTTAATTGATTACGGCAAATATGTTGTTAATTCAATTGATTCAGAAAATAATTTAATATATTTTTCTATAAATTATAAAAATCAAACAGACATCTATAGATATGATTTAGAAACTAACAAAGTAAGTCAAATAACAAATGATTCTTTTAAAGAGCTACAAATTTTTGTAAAAGATAATAATATTTACTATTCTGCAAATTACAAAGACAATATTTACAACATTTATAAATTAGACCTTAACAATAATAAATTAGAACAGATGACAAACTATATTACTGGAGCATTCAATCCCGTTATTTTAAATAATAAGTTATATCACTTATTTTATGATCATGAAGGGTATCATTTAACATACTTAGATTTAACAGAAAAGAATAGTTATTATGATTCTTTTTTGAAAGATGAAACCGTGTTGATTGAATTTGAAAAATATGCTTTAACTTTTCCTGAAGATTATGAATTAGATAAATATAATTTTGAAAAGCCTTATTTTATTCCTTATCCAGTTTTATTAATTGACGAAAACGAAAATATTTTTTATGGTGCAGGAACTATATTTGTCAGTGAAGCAACAAATTATTTAGGGATTATTCAAAGTTATACAGATGGCAACGAATTCTATTTGGATTTGGGAATAACTTTTGACTATTACACTACAAACAGTATAAATTTAAGTTTAGGAAGCGAAAAAATATATAGTGATTTTTACATTTCAAATAATTATCTTTTGTATTTGGGGCAGTATGTCAATACTTTTATTGGTGGAGGAATGGGCTTAACTAATGCTTCTTTAGAGTATTATCGTATAGACTCGATATTTCAAATAGAACCGTATTCAGTAAATAATTATGATATATATAACTTTGGATTATGGTTATCATATGTTTCTGATGCGGGGATTTTAGCTGTTTTAGATAAACCTTTTGTTGCTTTTGATACTAAAATAACACCCTATGTGGGTTATGAGGAAGGATCAATTTATTTAGGAAGCAGCATCGATAAAGTTCTTTGGAGACCGTATTTATCCTTTGAATCTGGTAAATATAGATTTGATGGAATTGTAGTTGGTGCAGACGTAAGTTACGATTTCATGAAAGAAGAGATTGATTATATGTTTTATATTCAGTTTGATTTAAGCGCTTTTTATTGGCTGAATTTGCCTTTAAGATTAAGTAGCG
Organism: Petrotoga sp. 9PWA.NaAc.5.4; assembly: GCF_002895485.1. Taxonomy (NCBI): domain Bacteria; kingdom Thermotogati; phylum Thermotogota; class Thermotogae; order Petrotogales; family Petrotogaceae; genus Petrotoga; species Petrotoga sp. 9PWA.NaAc.5.4. The sequence continues at coordinate 272,588 of NZ_AZRK01000001.1, read as the reverse complement.
ATATGTTTTTTTAGTACTTTAAAAATGAAGATTATTCTTAAAAAAATCGTATTTTAAAACATAAATTTAAAAGAGGCTTTGATTTATTAAAGCCTCTTTTCATATTAACCAAAAAATTAAAAATGCATCAAAAATAAGCCCTATTATCATAGAAATATAATTTTTTGATTTTAAATCTATATATAAGCGTAAAATTAGTATCCAGCAAATTGCTATATATAAAAAGAATTTTCCTAACAGTCCAAGGACTAAAGGAGAAATGGTGGAAATATAAGAGTAAAAAAAGTTATTTTCGGAAAATAAATTCCTTATTCCTGCGCTTAAATAAGAAAAAAACAAAATAAAAAGTATCAATTTTAACTTTGAAATATTTATTCGACCAATTACTATAAAAGTGGGGTTTTTCAAAATTATTGGAGAAAATATAAACAATATAGCTATAATTATAGGAATGAAAAAAGTTTTTTTGGTTACATTTAGGATTTTATTTGGACTGAAAAGAGCATTGTAAAAATCCAAAAACATATCTAATCAGTTCACCTTTCAAATAATAATATTGAATAATCATACACAATATTTATTCCTTCTTGAACAAGCGCATTTATAGTAGGCTGGACTGCCGCATTGTCAATTATAGAATTGTCTAAAATAATTCCTCCATAATCATTTAATGCATTTAACAAGGTTTGGTTGAAAGAATATGGTCGATACGCACTTTTTGTAAAAATATAATATCTACTCTTTAAGTAATTTATAACATTTTCATCTATATTTTCCAAATCTAAAACAAAGATAACGGGCGTTAATTCAACATATACATTATTAGTTAAAAACTGATAATAAGGTAATTTTAAACCATAAAGTTCATAATCTACCCGTTTTTCTTTATAATTTTCACCAGTGGAAATTAAAAAACTTGTTAAATCCTCATAAGAGCGTTTGTTTAAAGGTTTTACGCTTAAAAAATTTTCTTTAAAATCGAAATTAATCCTTCCAACGAAAACTTTGTTTCCTATTATATCTTTTGTCAAAAGGGAAAGATTGTGTATATCATTTAACTGTTTAGATAAAAAACTTGTTTTATCTTCTTGATTTTTAATTTGAAACATAGGAGGTTTCTCTAATTGATAAATATTAGTTTCTACATGGCCGTATAATAAATATAATAAAACAGATGATGAAAAAAATAAAATAAAAAGTATAATTACCCATCCATAAAATCGCACATTTAATTACCCCTTAATAAGAAATCCAATGCAGTTTTCAATTGTAAATCTTCTTCAAGGTTTATAACAGGTTTATCTGTTGTTGTGTTAAGAGCTTGCGAAGCTTCTTCTTCAGTTATTGTGCTTAAAGAAGCAATTTCTTTTGGAGGATTTTTAATTTCTATATCCGGTTTAATACCTTTTAAATGTATATCTTCTCCACTCGGCGTAAAATAATGAGCGATCGGTATCCATACTTCTCCTCCAGTTGATAATTGAAAAGTACTTTGTACAGCAGCTTTTCCATACGTGGTTTCTCCTATAATAGTTGCGACAGAGTTATCTTTTAAAGCTCCTGTCAAAATTTCGGAAGCAGAAGCAGAACCTTTATTAACTAATAATACTATTGGTATCTTTTCTAAAAAATTGTAATAATATCCAGGAATAGTAGGAATAATTTCTTTGGTCCCGTCAAAATAACTAATACTGACTATTTCACCAGTTTTCAAAAACATAGAAGTTACTTCTATTGCAGAATTAAGTAACCCTCCAGGGTTATTTCTTAAATCAAGGATAAGACCTTCTAAATTATTTTTAGAAAGGGTATTTAAAGCTTGCCTCATTTCTTGAGGGCTTGTTTCAGAAAAGTTTGTCAATAGAATATAGCCAAATTTTTTATTTTCATAATTAATTGCATCATATTTTACTGTTTTTGTTTCAATTATTTCTCTAATCAAAGTTATAGTTTTAGTTTCCTGCCATCCATCTCTATATATTTCTAAAGTAACCTCTGTACCAGGATTACCCCTCATTAAAGAAGCTGCTTTATTGATATTCAATTCAGAAGTTGGGGTTCCATCTATTGATATAATATAATCGTTTGGCATCAAACCAGCCCTATATGCAGGTGTACCTACCATTGGAGAAACTACTACAACCGCTTTTATTTCATAATCGTAACGTATAGTCAAACCTATTCCACCATATTTTGATTGAGTATCTATTTTACTTTCTTCAGTTTCTACAGAGTCTAAATACCATGCGAACGGGTCATTAAGGCCTTTCATCATACCTTCAATCGTAGAATCCAAAATTTTATCATAGTCAATTTTATCTCTGTCATAATAATAATTGTTAATATAATACAAGGTTCTTAAAATTGGTTCTTCAAATTTTTCATAATAAATTTGTACTGCAGATTTATCTTTACTATAACTATTTGAAACACTTTCTGCGTAGATCCACGAAGTAATAAACAAAACACAAATGAGAAAAATTGAAATAAATTTCTTTTTTTTCTTGCTCAATAAAATCACTCCTATTTTTTAAACTTCTTTAAATTTTGACAATATCTCTATTAATTCTTCAATTAACTTTTCATTTCCTGATTCTTCATATTCAATAATACAAACTTTAGTATATTCTTTTAATATTTTTTCGGTAGTTTTATTCAATGCTCCTTTAACTGCGGACAATTGAATTAAAATTTCAGAACAATTTCTATTTTCTTCTACCATTTTTTGAAGGCCTCTAATTTGCCCTTCTATTCTTTTCAAGCGGTTTATTATGCCAATTTTATATTCTTCTGTTTGGTGTTCCTTATTTGACATTTAAACACCTCACTTTTATGTATAAGAAATCTTTAAATCTTTTATTGAAACTTCTTTGTCATTAAGTACGTAATCTTGTAATTCTTCTATCTCCATTTGCATCATTTTTTTGAATTCTTTTCCAGAAATTTCTTGTTTATTGTATAGATATATAGCAAGAAGATCCAATCTATTTTTATTAGATAGTAACATTTCTTTTGCTTTTTCATAACTACTTATAATAAAATTTTTAATTTCTGAATCTATTTCTTGAGCAGTTTTTTGAGAGAAATTTTTCATTTTTGTTAATTCTCTACCTAAAAAAATTTCTCCCACTTCTTCTCCCCATGCTATAGGTCCTATTTTCTCACTCATTCCCAATTGGGTGACCATTTCTCTTACTAAGTCTGTTGCTCTTTTTAAATCATTTCCTGCACCAGTTGTTATTTCGTTGAAAACAATTTCTTCAGCGGCCCTCCCCCCTAAAAGACCAACTATTCTATCTTTTAATTCTGGTTCAGTGATAATAAACCTATCCTCAGTAGGAAGTTGCATTGTATATCCCAACGCAGCTTGTCCTCGAGGAATTATAGTGATTTTTTGAACAGGGTCAGCATATGGTAGTAGATAACCTAATAAAGCATGCCCTAATTCATGATATGTTACTATTTTTCTTTCTTTTTCATTTATTTTTCTTGACTTTCTTGAGGGACCAACTACAACACGTTCTATAGCTTCCTGAAAATCATTGTTAGTAATAAAATCTCTATTTTCTCTTGCAGCTAATAAAGCAGCTTCATTTACCATATTTTCTAAATCGGCACCAACAAATCCCGGTGTACTGCGAGCCAAACCACTTATATCCACATCTGTAGCTATTCGTTTACCCCTTAGATGAATCTTGATTATTTCTTCTCGTGCTTTTAAATCAGGCACATCTAAATAAATCTTTTTGTCAAATCTACCTGGTCTTAAAAGCGCCTTATCTAATATATCTGGTCTATTAGTTGCCGCCATAACTACTATTCCTTCTCTTGGATCAAAACCATCCATTTCTACTAAAAGGGCATTAAGTGTTTGTTCTCTTTCATCATGCCCACCACCCAAACCTGTTCCTCTTTGTCTTCCTACAGCATCTAATTCATCAATAAAAATAATTGAAGGGCTATTTTCTCTTGCCTCTTTGAAAAGCTCTCTGACTCTTGCCGCTCCTACTCCAACAAATAATTCTACAAAATCTGAACCTGACATAAAATAAAAAGGCACATTTGCTTCCCCTGCTACTGCACGAGCGACTAAGGTTTTTCCTGTTCCTGGAGGTCCTGCTAAAAGGACACCTTTAGGCATTTTTGCACCTAAAGAACTGTAATTTTTTGGATCTTTTAAAAAGTTAACAATATCTTCTAACTCTTCTTTAATTTCATCGATTCCAGCAACTTCGTTGAAGGTAATTTTATTCTTTTTTGAATCATACCTTTTAGCTGGATTCGCTCTATAACTACCGCCGGGTATTCCTTCTCCCCCTGCGGCTCTTCTAAACATCCAAAACCAAAAAATCATAATTAAAAACATTGGAAGCATGTAAATAATTAATGTAAACCACCAACTACTACCCGTGTTTTTTGTGTATTCTACTTTGATACCGTCGTTTGCTAAAGCTCTAACAAAAACTTGATCAAAGAGTAATGTTGGAGCATAAACTCTAAAGATCTGCCCATTTTTCGCCTTTGCCTGAACAATTCCACTTGTGTCAATTTGAATACTGATTATCGTATCTTGGTTGATTAAATTAACCAAATCAGTATAGGTTATTTCTATAATATTTGATGTATTTAATTGTGAAATACTCATGAAAATCAGAAGAGTAAGAATGAAATATATAAAGATGGGGCCTAATAACGGGCCAGTTCTTCTTGAATTATTTGCCATATAATCCTCCTTTTAATCGATACTCATTATTTTTTGATAAATTTTTATTTTTATAAGATTTTTAGTATGTTACTATAATTTTATACCAAAAATATAAAATATGCAAATTTTTGAGGTAAAATAAAAATAACAAGTGAAAAAAATAATTTTATTATGTGCGGGAAATCCTTTGTAGCTAAGATTATTGATTTTGTATTTTTGGTTTCTTTATTTATAGCAGTTATTTTTTAAGTTTTATTTAAGACAAAAATGATTAATTATAATCGTTTGTGATTTCCTTTGCTTTGCCTAATGGAAATAGAGACTTTAGGAATGAAAATTTTCTAAAAATAAGCTTTTGAATTTAAATATGGATGCGGTGCGTAGCCTTCTCCCCATTTTTTCGGTACAAGTACCGAAAAGGGTAAAGAAATTAGGAATTAATAAGGATTAGAAGTAGGGAGATATTTTTGAATAAATTTAGGACTAAAATATTGGCAAAATTTAAATTTTGGAATTTCTAAAGCGGATAAAAATATAAATAGGGACTTTAGAAATGAAAATTTTCTAAAAATAAGCTTTTGAATTTAAAATGGGTCCAGGGCGGAGCCCCCTCCCCATTTCTTCGGTACAAGTACCGAAAAACTAAAGAAATTAAGAATTAGTAAGGGTTAGAATGGGAGAGGTATTTTATAAAGAGTTAAACGCTAAACTATTGATAAAATATGAACTTTAAAATTTCTAAAGTGACTAAATATAAAACTAAGGAGGAAGAAGATGGTGAAAAAAGTTATATTGTTAGGAGTTATGTCTTTATTGGTAGTAGGTGTATTTTCAACAAATTTAACAGAGGTGTTTGATACATCAAAAGCAAATAGTGCTATATATAAAAAAGCTCAGATGGATCTTGAAATTACGAATCTTGATTATGAAAAAGCGAAGATAGAAGCAGTGAACAAAAAGGCAGAATTAGCAGCAGAACTTGCTTATTACAATGGACTTTCAAGTTATAATGCCTCAATGAAAGAGTATTACTCAGATATTTTGGATCGTGTTTTAAATGTTTATACCCAAGAAATAAATTTAGATATTGCTAATTTACAACTGAAAAATGCTCAGATTGATTACAATAACAACCAAGAATTGTACAATAGAGGATTAATATCGAATGACCAGCTTAAGAACTCCGAATTAAACGTAAAAGATGCACAAACCAATTTAGAAACTGTACAGCTGAATTTAGAAACGGCTGTGGATAATTTAAAAAAAGTATACAACGAAGATTATAGACAAATAGAACTAAAGATTCCTGAATATGAAGGGTTGTTTGTAACGGATGAAGAGTATTTAAACAAAAATTATAATTTAAAGTTAGCTTTATTGAATGTCGAAATGTCTCAATACGATTTAAATAATTTACCATACAATGCTTCTCAATACAATAGACGAATAGCGGAAGTTACACATCAAAAGAATCTTTTAACACTGGAAGATCTACAATATACCCTTATTGATATGCATAAAACTACAAAAAACACTATAGAGACTCTTTACAAAACTTTACAAAACCTGAAAGAAAGAATGGATTTAGCTCAAAGCACATACAACGATACAAAAGGACGATTCGATAAAGGGTTAGTATCAGAGATAGAATTAAATACAGCAAATATAAATTACTTAACAGCTCAAAAAAATTATTATGATAGCTTAAAGAATTATATTAAAGCTTATATAAACTACCTAATAGATACAGGAAGGAGCCCTGAGGAGGTAGGATTGTGAAAAAATTTTTGATTTTAACTATAAGCCTACTTACAGGAGTCTTAATGTTGTATGGAACGACTTTTGAAGAGTTATATAATGAAAATTTATATAAAAGTTCATCGTATGCACAAGCAAAGCTTGGATTAGAAAGTGCACAAGTAGATATGAATAAAATAGATAATTTTTTTATGCCATATTTAGGTTTATCGTTCGATACAATTAAATTAGGAACAACAGGACCAACTTCAGTTGCAGGTCTTGTTTTTGGAGGATTAGGAGAAACAGAAGGTTATAAATTATCTTTTAATGTGAACTTTTTAGAAGTATGGGGAGCCAGTGTAGCTCTTTCTTTTCCCTTTACTTTTAATGTGAAAGATGAATGGAATATAGAAACTCCGGAATCAGAAGATATTAATATTCGATTGTCTCGCGATTTAACAAAATTAGACAGAGTAGAAAGATTAAACACTGAGGCAAGTTATTATGATGCGCTTTCAAAGTATTATTTTGTTCAAACGAATATTTTTATTGATACTGTTGAAGATATATTCAATAGACACTACAACGAAAAGATGATCGAGTTATCACAAAAGGAATTAGAGATATTACAAAATAAGTATCAAGCATCTACAGACGAAGATGTTAAGAAAAACATAGAAAAACAAATTTTGAGTGCTCAAAAAACATTAGAAGGTTTAAAATCAAGTAATGCAAGTTTAGAATATTTTGAATATTCAGAAGAACTGTATAACCAAACAAAAAATATAGTAAAAAATTTAATAAATAGTAATCAAAATTATTCAAAAAACATAAACGAAAGGCTTGATTTAAAATCGTTGAAACTTAAAGAAGAAGCATCAAATATCCAAAAGAATTTTTGGTTCATACCTTATATACCATTTAAAAATGTAAATTTGTCTTTTTCTCCCTTTAAAGAAGAAAACAAATGGAGTATAGGTATAGGATTTGAATTAACAATATTAGACAAAGGAGAAAGACAGTTAGTATCAAATAATATGAAGTCGAATTTTGCGATGCTAACATACGATGAAAGTTTAAAAAAAGTAGAAGAAACAGTTAGGAGTCTTGAAACTAATAACAAGATGTTGAATTATGATTTGAATATAAATCAAATTGATTTAGATAATGCTTTAGATGAATACAACAAGAATGTAGATTTATACAATAAAGGATATATAACAAGAGAAGATTTAGAACTTTCTGAAATCAGTTTGAAAAGAGCACAACTTACAAAAGAAAATACAGAAAACAGTTTATTGTTAAATGAATTAAGAATAAGGCAACAATATTATGTAGATATTTGGGGTGATAAAAATTGAAAAAAAGAGGAAAGATAATAATATGGGCGATAGTAATAGTAGCAGTTATTGTTATAGGGATAATAATCATTCCAACTGGTAATGCTACAAAAACAAATCAAGCAAGTGGAATTCCTCCTGTATATTTAGAATATAAGGTAAAATCAGGAGAAGTGGGAGATTCTATAGAAGTAGTAGGAAACGTTGAAGCAGATGTAAAGTCAGTGTATCCAAAAGTTTCTGGTGAGATAGTAGAGATTTATGTAGAAAAAGGTGATTTCGTAGAAAAAGGACAAGTTTTAGCTAAAATAGATGACTTACAATATCAAACAGCATATTTGAATGCATTGAACGATTATGAATCATCTACAAATTTAGCCGAAAGAATGAAAGAGGTAAAAAGATTACAATTAGAACAAGCTAAAAAGAATTTAGAATCTATAGAAATAACGGCCCCCATTTCTGGAATTATAAGTCAAGTGAATGTTTCAGAAGGGACGACAGTTAATACATCTACAGCTGCTTTTACTATTGTAGATAAAAATAATTTAAAAGTTTCAACCAAGATAGATGAAATAGATTTTCCTTTTGTAGAAGAAGGCATGGAAGCTTCCGTAAAATTTAATTCTTTAAATTTAGAATTACCTGGAAAGATTAGTTGGATAAGTCCAGTGTCTTCGACGGATGTGGGAATAGTAGTTATACCAATAGAAATAGAACTTGAGAATATACCTGATAGTGATAAAATTGTTTCTGGTATGACAGCTGACGTTGAGATTGTTACTTTGAAACTCGAAGGGACGGTTGCTATTCCGAAAGATGCTATTCAAAAAGGTCCGAATAATGTAAAAATTGTTTATAAAAAAACATCAGATGGAGGTATGGAGCCAGTTCAAATAGAAACTGGAAGAGAAACAGATACTATGGTTGAAGTGATTTCTGGGTTAAGAGCGGAAGATACGATACTTATATTACCTTCAGAAAAAGAGATACAAAGGTTAATGCAACAATATGGGATTTCTATAGGTATTCCCACAGTTATGCCGACAGTTCCTGCCGGAGGTTCAAGACCAGGAAGAGGTGGATTCTAATGTCTGTTATGGAACTAAAAGATGTTTGGAAAATATATCAAATGGGAGAAGTACAAGTTGAGGCTTTAAGGGGTGTTTCTTTTAACATCGAAGAAGGTGAATATGCAATAATAATAGGTCCTTCCGGAAGTGGTAAATCTACTCTCTTACAGATACTTGGATGTTTGGATAAACCAACTAAAGGACAAGTTTTTATAGAGGGAAAAGAAGTTTCAAAACTTAAAGGTAATGAATTAGCTAAAGTTAGAAATAAGAAAATAGGTTTTATATTTCAAAGTTTTAATCTGTTACCCAAATTAAGTGCCGTTGAAAATGTTGAACTTCCGTTAGTATATGGAGGGATTCCTCCTAAAAAAAGAAGGGAAATTGCTATAGAACAGCTAAATTTAGTGGGGTTAGGAGATAGATTGCATCATAAGCCGACACAACTTTCGGGGGGTCAACAACAAAGAGTTGCCATTGCAAGGGCATTGGCAAACGACCCTGCGTTTATTTTAGCTGATGAACCTACGGGAAATTTGGACACAAAAAGCGGGCAAGAGATCTTACAGATATTTAGAAAATTGAATGATATGGGTAAGACTTTGGTTGTTGTTACACATGATTTAAAAATGTTAGATGAAGGAACAAAGATAGTTAAACTTTTAGATGGTAGAATTGAGTCAATTGAGGTGAATGCAGTTGGAAATACTTAAAGAAACTTTTAGATCTTTGCTTTCTAATAAATTAAGGACTTTTCTTTCTATGCTTGGTATAATAATAGGTGTTGGAGCTGTAATGACCATAATAGCTATAGGAGACGGAGCAAGACAAGAGATTAATGAGACTGTTTCATCTTTAGGATCCAATATAATTATGGTTACTTCCTCAGTTTATTCGCGTTTTGCATCTCAGCCGTTGGAATTCAGTGACGCTATAAATATTCAAAACATGGTTCCAGGTGTAAAAAATGCAACAGGTATCTTGAACTCAAATTTTACTGTAGAAAGTAAAAGTACGGGGCAAAATACTACAGGATCGCTTTTTGGAGTTTTACCAAATTTTTTCGAAATAATGAACCTTGAAGTTGCTTATGGAAGGGCGTTAGAAGAATCTGATGTTGAAGAAATCTTAGGTGTTGCAGTAATAGGATATAATATAGCTGATAAATTGTTTGGTCGTCAAAATGTTGTTGGAGAAAAAATCAATATTATTCAAACTAATAATCAAGGAAGTAGGAAAGTATCTTTTGAAATTGTAGGTGTCATTAAAAAAACTGGTAGTAGATTATTATTTAATGTAGATAATATGGTAATAGTGCCTTATAATGTAGCTGACTATAGATTGTTTCACATGAATGGTAGAACAAATCAAATTTTTGTGTCTGCAGTAGATGAAAAAAGTGCTGAACTGGCAACGATGGGAACCGATTTTTACCTTTACAGAAAATTTCAAGACAGCAACAAATATAATATTTTAAGTCAGGATGCGATTTTAGAGGCGGTAAATCAAATAACTGGTATTATGAATGTAATACTTGTTGGTATAGCTGCGATTTCTCTTGTAGTAGGTGGAATAGGAATAATGAATATTATGCTTGTAACTGTTAAAGAAAGGACTAGAGAAATAGGCATAAAGATGGCAATAGGAGCGTCGCGCAGAAGGATATTATTAGAATTTTTAACTGAGAGTGTTGTTTTAACAATTGTAGCTGGTATAATCGGTATGATATTGGGAGGACTTCTCTCGACGTTGATAGCATATTTTGGTAGAGCCTTTGGATTAAATGCACTTATTACGTGGAGATCTATAATTCTTTCCTTTGGAGTCTCTGCAGCTATTGGGTTGTTCTTTGGTATATATCCAGCAAACCAGGCAGCTAAATTAAGTCCTGTTGAGGCTTTGAGATACGAATAAAAATTTAGTAGGTGAAAGTTTATGGATAGAATAATTTTTCCTAAAGACTTTTTTTGGGGGGCTAACACCCCCATATTTTCTTTGGAGGAAGATTCACCCAATATTACTAATAAAAAGGAAAAACTTAATTGCTTTTCAAAAAATTTGAATAAACAAATAGAATTATTAAAAAAATTGAATTTAAATGCATATCGATTCAGTATTGATTGGAATTATATGTCTTTAGACCAATATGAATGTATTTTTTTATATAGAGATTTTATAAATAAACTTTCTGAAATGAATATAGAACCCATAGTAACTTTGATAGATATGAATTTTCCTTTTTCAATAGAGTTTTGGAATACTGATGAATTTAAAAATGAAAAAAATGGAGATTTTTTAAGTGCTATAAAAAATTTTGTAGAATCTATGAGCAATAAAGTTCAATATTACAGTATTTTAAATGATCCGATGGTATTTTTAATACGTTCATTTTTATTCAAAGGGAAAGAACGATTAGCGATAATTTCAAATACTTTCGAAAATTTATTTTCTTTGTATTCAAGGGTTTATATAGAAATAAAAAAAATTAATCCCTACGCTAAATGTTCGATTTCAGAAAATTTTGCTAACAATCTAATTAATAATTCATATATATTTAATAATTTAAATAAAAATATTGAAGCAATAGATTATTTTTTTTCTTTTTTTGATACATTAGTATATGGGAAAAACAAATTATTTGAAGATAAAGAATATAATAAATCGAGTATAGATTTCATAGGTATAAACTTTAATAATATTTTCTCGGATATAAATGAATTTGATAAGCTAATTAAGGCTTTTAATCAAAAAGAAGAAAATAAGTCAAAAAGCCGTCAGTTTAGATTAGAGCAGGTTCTTAAAGAAAGCTCAAAAAGGTTTGACTTACCTATTTTAATAAGTGAAAATTCTATAGAACAATCAAAAGAGGGGTTTACAAGCAATTATCTTATAAATACTTTATATAATGTTAATCATTTTATATCAGAGAATCGCAGAGTTTTTGGCTATATCTACAATTCTCTTGTAGATCATAAGGACAAAAATTTAGTGTTGAAAAATGGTTTATATAGTGTGAATTTCGAGAATCAATTTTTTACTTTAAGGAATTTTGCTAAAATATACTCTAATATAGCTAAGGAAAATGAAATTAGAGAAAATTATTTAAAATATATTGAGTAATTAAAATAGATAACGGGATTGGGGGATGAAAAAATGAAAAAAATATTTGTTTTTCTAGTATTTATCGTTTTTTTAGTTACATTTGGTTTTTCATACGTTTATTTAAGGGGAAACAATGTTATAAGAAGTGGAGAAGAAATTGAGTTTGTTGGGTTCAATGAAACTCAAGTTTTTATGAAAGTATATAAGATTGATTATCCAATCGATGTTATTGTTAATCATAGGACGTTAGAAGAAGCTGAAAAGACTTTTTTATTTTCAAAGACTATCAGATCGAACTCTGATGGTGAAATAAGTGAAAAGTTTATGCTAAAAGATTTGGGTTTATATTTCTTCGAATTTCAAGGTAATCAGGATAAGTCTTTTGAAGAAGTATTAGTCACAGATACAGATTTTATTTTCACTTACGATGGAGAGAAACTATATATAAAAGTATATGATTTAAAAATTTTAAATGAGGTTGATAGTAGAATCATTTTACAAGGTGCTAACGATAAAACAATTAGTTATAACAATGTGTCTGAATTAACCTGTGAAATATCTAATTTAGAAAAGATTGTAATTCAGAATAAATTTGGTATAAGGTATCAAAATATTTATAAAAAGTTTGAATTGTATAAAGATAACCCTATTCAAATTATTATTGATAGACCTCTTTATAAACCAGATCAAATGGTTAACTTTCGAATTATTTCTTACAAGCAAGAAGATAGTACTTACGTTTTTGAAAATAATCAAGAAATTAATATAGACATCTTAGATCCTGCTGGGAATAAAATTTATACAGAAACGTATACTTCTGATGAATTTGGAGGTGCAAATGGTCAATATTATATTTCAAAGTCCGCACCTTTAGGATATTATCGTATAGATCTATATAAACAAAATGAGGAAAAATACACATATGGATTTTATGTTCAAGAATATGTAAAACCAGAATATACAGCAAATATAACAACACCTAAGGAAAAATATTTTACTGATGAAGTAATAGATTACCAATTAAAATTAGAGTATCTAAATGGTATACCTGTGAAAAATGCACAAGTTTCTTTATATGTTTATTATGATGCATACTTTGGCTATGAAGGAAGGAGCTTACTTTATCAAGCTATTACATATTCTAATGAGAATGGGATTTTAGATATTCCAATAAAAGTGCAAGATGGCCATGAAGGTTATTATACATTAGAAGTGATTATTGTTGACGAAAGTCAAAGACAAATGCAAGAAGTTTGCCAAGTCAGAGTTATGGATGGGAGCTATATGATAAATCTTGAAAATAGATATTTTCAAGGTGAACCTAATGAGAATTTAACTTTTGAAGGTACTATAACAGATAGAGAAGACATACTTCAAAATGGACAAATGAAAGTAACTGTTTACAAGAAAATATGGGATCAAAAAGCTCTCAAAACATTAAATGAGGCAATAGATGAGTTTAATATCTATGTTGAAAATGGTTATTTTAACTTTATTTATACCTTTTCTGAAGAGGCAAACTATTGGATTGAACTTTCTTTTAAAGATTCTACCGCTGATTTAAATGTTTATGTTTCTCCTTATGTTAAAACAACTCAATCTACTTTTTCAAAATTTCAAATAGAAGATGATAAAGTTGTGTTTGCTATAGAAACAAACGTAAAAACCAATGGATTAATTTTTTTAGCAGGAAGAAATATATATGAGGTAATAGAATACGATCAAAATAAAAAGGAGTATGTTTTCACAATTCCCCAAAATTTACTTGAAAGAAACATTTTTGTCTACGCAGTTTTGCTTACTCAAAAAGGGCCGGAAATATTACAGAGATCCATAGATTTAGGCAAAATGGAAAAATTGACTTATGAATATAAAATTAATACAAACAAAGAGGTTTATAAACCAAAAGAAGAAGTAAGAATCTCAATAGAGGCTTCTGAAGATGGTGTTTTTACCTTAGGTGTCGTAGACGAAGGAATTTATCAATTAGTTGAAGACAGAAAAAATATTATGAATGAACTTTATCCAGAAATGTACTATATAGAGCCAACTATTTCAACAGGAAATACATATCTTTATCTTCCTTATAAATATTATGGACTGTCTTTAGAAGAAAGTCAAGTTTTTGGAGCTTACAAAGGAAGCAACGAATTAAGTACAAATAGAAGAGAATATTTTCCGGATACTGCTTTATGGGTTCCTTTTTTAAAAACCCAGGATAAAAAAGCAGAGATAGTATTTATAAATCCAGATTCACTAACTACATGGAGAATAACCTCACATGGATTTAGCTACGATGGAATTAAAATGAAAAAAGAAACAGTTTCCTTCAAAAGTAACATTGATTTTTATATAAGGCCCTTACTTCCCAACTTTGCAATTGAAGGAGACAATGCAGAATTCTACCTTGTTGCATACAATAACAGCAACGAAATCAGACAGATAAAGTACAATATATCTATAAATAATGAAAAAATCCAAATTACACCAAATGAAGGAGAAATAGAGATTTTACCTAATTCACAGGAAATTATAAAACTAAAACTTTCTGCTTTTGAAAATGGTGAAACTGAAATAACCTTCGATTTTGCCTATGACATAGTAAAACTTCCTTTTATAGTGAGAGATGATCAAATTATAAGAGATGTTATAAAATTGGTAGATACAACTCAAGGTTATACGATAAAAAAAGGCCAAGAATTTAGGCCATTTGATTTAAACACCCTTACAAATGATTTATTGGATTATATAAAAAACTATCCATATAGCTGTAGTGAACAAATAGTATCGACTATTTATCCTTTATTAACTGCTCAGAGTTTGGGTTACGAGATTGAAGATATTGATTTGAAAATAATCAATTCTCTTCAATTGCTTTATAAATCTCAAAAAGATGATGGTGGATGGGGATGGTGGTCTAATAGCGAGAAGTCAGATCCAGAAATGTCTGCATACGTGATGTTTGGTTTAAAAAAGATAGAAGATAGTGGATATTATGTTTCACAAGGGACTATTTCAAAGGGTTTAAGTTATTTAAAGAAAAACGTGGTTTCTGGATTTGTTTATTATGTGCTAAGATTGTATGGAATAGATATAAGTTATGAACCTGAAGATATCTTAGATGAAATATATTACACATTTTTTAATAAAGATAATTTAGAAACTGTTCTATCTAAGATCGTTGAAAAGGAAGATATTGCTTACTTAGATTATTTTGATAAGGATTATTTCTATTCGGTGACTGAAGTAAATGCTATTTTGCTTGATTTGTTGCTTGAAGAAGTACCGCACGCTTCAATTACATTGAAAGTATTCAAATATTTAATATCCAATAGAGAAGGTTATTCGTGGTATTCAACAAAAGAGTCCGCTAAAATGCTTGATATTCTATTAAAATATAAAAATAATTTTTCTATATATTCAACAGCAAAGTATTCGAATGAAAAAAATGAATTTATAGTTTCCCAAAACGATATATATCTATATGATCAAGGTTTATATGAAATAAAAGAAGAAAATGTAATAGAACCGTCGATAAGTAACAGTGGAATAACTTTAGATAAATTATTATATAAAAAATATGATGTTAAAGGGAAAAAAGGAAATAATAACTATATGTTAGATGCTTTTATTAGTATAGAAGAATCTAAAATTCCTGCATCATTAGAAAGTGTAGAAGATTCTAACATTTTGGAAAAGGATGGGCAATTAATTTGGTATAACACTTTCGTATCTCAAAATATTTATGAAGATGAAGAAATGATCATTAGATATAACGGGCGTGAGAATCAAATTCATATTAACGATTATATTATTGAAAAACCCAAAATGTTAATTAAAAACTCTGATTGGGTTTATGTAATAAATAATGAAATTTTGTATGAATATAATATAAATCAAAATTCTATAAAAAAATTTATTATGGATGGTAATATTAAATCTTTAGCTCTTATGAACGAAAAACCAGTTTTGCTTTTAGAATCTGATAAATCACAGGAAGATTATTTATATCTTGACAACAAATATGAGAAGTTACCAGGTAATTTTAATGATTTAGATATAATAGACGGAAAAATAATATTATTTTCAAATGTTATGTATGGGTATGATGTTGAAAATAAAAAATTAAATAAATTATTTCCTATATCGGCTTATAAGATTTCTCAAATATCAGATGATTCTATCGAGATTTTTGGAGATGTAAAATTCGAGGGTAATTCAAGAAATATAGGTCCTTTAGGACTTTACAAAATAGTTTTCGAAAATAATCAAAACACCTACTTTCAAGAAGGAGATATAGTAAAAGTTAAAATAAAAATGAAGTCTGATATTCCATCCTTCTTGGTAACTGAAGACCACTTACCCGGAAATATTCAAATATTAAGAAATTATTCTGAAAGAAATATTTCACAATCTACCAAATTTTATTATAATTGGTATTCTCCTTGGAACTATTGGTATAGTGGTATGGAAATTAGAGCAGAAAAGATAGCATTTTTCTCGGGCGGATATAAGCAAGGAGAATATGAGTATTATTTTAGACTATTAAATAGTGGGACATATAAAATACTTCCCGCTATTTCCTACACTATGTATTGGAAAGGAACAGTGGGTTCTAGTAATGAAATTTTACTAAATGTGAAGTAAAGTTATTTGAATATTATCTTTTGTAAAGGTAATTTCTGCGTAATTTCCGTCGCAGAGAGCTCCTGGGTTCAAAATTATAGTGTCATTTATCTTAATTTTTTCTTGGACATGTGAATGACCGAAAATCATAAGATCTAAAGGATGTTTAAAATACTTAATCAAACGTTCAGGGATAGCTGGTCCTGTTTGATGCCCATGTATTAGCCCTATCTTTTTATCATAAATATTTAATTCAATTTTTTCAGGAAGTTTATTCTTAATATAAAAGTCGTCCATGTTTCCATGGACGGCTTGTAAAATAGGTTTTTGATTATCTAAATAGTTTAATACTTCCACATCTACAATGTCGCCAAGCAAAAATATCTGATCATATATATCAAAGTTCAATTTTTTTAAAGAATCGAGCTCGGCTTTTATTGGGATATGAAGATCACTTAATACTAAAACTTTCAATATAGTTTCCTCCTAAGTTATTTCCTATCTTCTCACAATTCAAAAAGCTTTGTTATGTTTTTTTCATAAGGTGCTCTTATTATACCTTTTTCAGTTATTATTGCCGTAACTAATTCATTGGGAGTTACATCAAAAGCAGGATTATATACCTCTACTTCATCGGGCACCAATCTGACTTTGTGACAATATCTAACTTCCTCTTTGCTTCTTTCTTCTATGGGGATATCTTCTCCTGTTTTGGTTTCAACATCTATGGTTGATAACGGAGCTGCAACATAAAAAGGTATTCCATGCCTTTTTGCCAATACTGCGACTGAATATGTTCCTATTTTATTTGCTACATCTCCATTCCTTGCTATCCTATCCGCACCTACTATAACAGCATTTATTTTTCCTTGTTTCATAACCCAACCAGCCATATTGTCTGTTATTAAAGTAGTTTTAATACCACTTTTCATTAATTCCCATGTTGTCAATCGAGCACCTTGTAAGTAAGGTCTTGTTTCATCAGCATATACTTGGATTTTTTTACCGTTTTCAATTGCGGCTCTTATAACCCCTAAAGCTGTACCGTAGTCTACTGTAGCCAAAGCTCCCGCATTACAATGAGTTAAAACTGTATCTCCATCATTCAAGAGTTTTTCTCCGTTTTTTCCGATAGCCTTATTTATTTCTATGTCTTCATAAGCAATTTTGAGAGCTTCTTCTTCTAAAATATTTATTAATTGTACTATTTCTTTTGAATTTAGATTATCTTTTGCGATTTTATCCATCCTATGTAGAGCCCAAAACAAGTTTACAGCCGTTGGACGTGTTTGAGATAAAGTTTGTTTAATTTTTTGAAGTTCTTTGTAAAAGGTGTTTTTATCTAAAAGATTTTGAAACTGTTTTGCCCCTAAAACATATCCGAAAGCAGCTGTGGCACCAATTGCAGGAGCACCTCTAACTACCATATCTTTAATTGATTTGGCAATATCTTCATAGGTTTTACATTCAACGTATATTTCTTCCAGTGGTAAAAATCTTTGATCAATCAAAATTAAGCTGTCACCAGTCCATTGCAGAGTCATAGTTTTAATTTTTTCCATTTAGTTTATATTTCCTCCTTACATAGTATTTTTTACTAAATTTAGAAATTCCAAAATTCAAATTTTACCAATATTTTAGCCCTAAATTTATTCAAAAATATCTTCCTGCTTCTAATCATCATTAATTCCTAATTTTTTTAACTTTTTCGCTACGTGTAGCGAAAGAGAGGGGGAGGGCTCCGCCCTGGACCCATTTAAATTCAAAAGTTTATTTTTAGAAAATTCTCATTTCTAAAGGCCCTATAGTATTTTTTACTAAATTTAGAAATTCCAAAATTCAAATTTTACCAATATTTTAGCCCTAAATTTATTCAAAAATATCTTCCTGCTTCTAATCATCATTAATTCCTAATTTTTTTAACTTTTTCGCTACGTGTAGCGAAAGAGAGGCGGAGGGCTCCGCCCTGGACCCATTTAAATTCAAAAGTTTATTTTTAGAAAATTTTCATTTCTAAAGGCCCTATAGTATTTTTTACTAAATTTAGAAATTCTTAATTCTGAATTTTATTGGCTAATTTTTCAATCGCATAACCAAGTTTAACTGTTTTAACATACAAAAGCTTCAATTTTGTTTTATTGAAGATGCCCATGTATAATGTCTCTACTTATTTTCAGTACATAGTATCAAAGAAAGAAGACTTTGTTATTTCCTTTCTACGAAAGTGTTACCAGATTCATTTTTTTCTTTTTTGTAGAAAAAAGGTGCTATAGAAGAAAAACCTATATCTTTGTAGTTAAAAATTCTTTCTGTAGAACCTACAAAAAGCACTCCACCAGGCTTTAAAGATTCAAAAAAGTTTTTGTATAACCTTTCTTTTGCTTCATTATCAAAATATATCACAACGTTTCGGCATACAATTAAATCAAAATTTTTATCGAATGTATCATATAAGAGATTCATTCTTTTAAATAAAACACTATGTTTAATGAAATCCTTTATTTGATAAGTACTATCTCCAAGATTAATAAAATATTTATCTTTCATTTCTTTTGAAAGATTTACAAGACTTTTTTCGGAGTAAATACCTTTTATTGCTTTTTCTAAAGCACCTGAATCAAAATCGGTTGCAATAATATCAGCTTTGTTTAAACTTCCTAATTCATGCAAAATAATAGCTAATGTATATGGTTCTTCACCTGTTGAACACCCAGCACTCCATGCTTTTAATTTGCCGTTGTTTTCTTTTATTAAATCTTTTAATATCTCATTTTTTAGAAACTCCCATTTTTCAGGATTTCTGAAAAATTCCGTGACGTTTATTGTAAGCTTATCTAAAAATTCATTCCATTTTTCAGGATTCTTTTTAAGCATTTCAAAGTATTCATTATATGATTTTAAGTTATATTTTTTCAATAAAATATCTATTCTTCTTCTTAATCTATGCTGCTTATAACCTTTTAAATCTAAGTTGAAATATTTAATTAGATTGTTTAAAAATGATTCGTAATCTTTATCATCATATATAGAATTATAAAATTCATTCATTTTTATCTCCTAATATTCAAATAACGTACGTAATTTTTATTTACAAAGCTCTTATTTGAGTAAATAGCATTATTTTGATCGATATAAATCAATATAAAAAGAAATCCCTAAGCCCAAATTAGAAAAAGTAAAAAATAGATTTTTATTCAGAGGAATTCTAAAATAAAAATTATTTTCATTTTTTTCAAAATAAAGAGAATCTATGGTAAGCTTTCCTGTATCTGATTCATATTTCAGCCTAAAATCTTTGTTTAAAATATAAACAGAATCTATATAATTTTTATTTGTGGAAAAAAGTAAATCTCCTACTTTAAAATAATATTTTATTTTCTCCTCAAATCCTATAGAAATACCTAAATTTTTGGGAGAATTAAAAGTCATAGCTACTTTTGAGTTTGATAAATCAGTGAGTTGTGTCCAATAAGACAAGCTAAAAAAAGATTCATCAAAGATTATCCCTAAATTAAGGTTTTTAAATGAAAAGTTCATGAAATTATCCAAACTCATTGTGAAACCATCAAAATTTTCAATTAAAAAATATGGATCAATTCTATCTTCCGGATTTCGATAAGATATTTCAAATCCTGGTTGGTAAAATTTAAAGTAATTGACTATTTGGTCATAATTAGAAAAATAAATATTTTCATTAGAAATTTCAAAATAATAGCTAATATCAGCTTGATATATATCCTCTAAAGTTAATTTAAATGTAATCTCATTTTTTAATATAGGTGTAAAATCTCCTAACAGTGAAACTTTAGAAGTTTGATTAGGAAAAGAAAAAATTGACAAGAACCAAACGAAAAAAATAAACATTGTAATCCTTTTTATCATATTCTTTTCCTTTCTTTATAAAAAATAAGTATCTTTAAAATTTTATTTCTGAAATTCCTTTATAAGTTAACAAAAGGGGAGCTAACTCCCCTACCAAAGTATGATCAAATTTACTACATATTTGCAGCCAATTTTTCCATAACCTCATCAGCTATATCATAATTGCCGTATACTTCTTGAACATCATCCATATCGTCTAACGCATCTAACAATTTCAATAATTTTTCTGCATCTTCTTCGGATAATTTAACGGTAGTTTTTGGGATATAAGTTAATTGATCTCGCACCGTATATCCCATTTGTTTTAAAGTGTTTCTGACTTTTGTCAAATTTTCTGGAGAAGTAACAATTTCAATAGGGTCAGCAGTTTCATCTATATCTTCAGCCCCAGATTCAATAGTCGCAAGCATAAATTCATCTAAGTCTTCTATTTCTTCTTTAGGGACAGTAATTAAGCCTTTGCGTTCAAAGTTCCAAGATACTGATCCAGATTCGGCTAAGGAACCTCCCCATTTTGATAAAACATGTCTTAGTTCTTGAGCAGTCCTATTCTTGTTGTCCGTAACTACAGAAATAAGTAATGCAACTCCTCCTGGAGCATACGCTTCGTACATTATTTCAGTTAGTTCTTCGCCTTCTAATTCACCAGTTCCTTTTTTTATAGCTGCTTCAATCTTATCTTTTGGCATATTAGCAGCTTTGGCGTTATCTATCGCAGTTCTTAATCTTGGATTAGCTTCGGGATCACTGCCTCCTTCTCGTGCGGCTACAGTAAGCTCTCTAATTAACTTTGTAAACATTTTTGATCTTTTTGCATCTTGGGTGGTTTTTCTTTGTTTTATATTTGCCCACTTATTATGCCCTGACATACTAATCTACCTCCTAAAAAAATCAATTTTTTATAAAATACCGTTCAGATTCTGACCAATTGACTATTTTTTTCTTCTTCGGTATTTTTACCGAAAAAGAGGGAAAAGGGCTGCGACTTGAACCCTTTTAAAATTCAAAACCTCATTTTTAGAAAATTTCTCATTTCTAAAGTCACTAATTATCTATTTTATTAAGTTAGTCAATACTTTGAGTGAAGGATATACCACACCCTGTTATACTTTCACTCCGACATGTCTCTGTCGATGAGAATTGAGCTCTGCCTTGGATCCGTTGTAAAACAAAAAAATCATTTTTCAAAAATAACTTCTCAATTGGAGACACCATGTAAGGTATTTTTACATATTCTTGGTGATCGTACCATTTACATATCTATTTTCTCAATTTAAAATCAAATTTTACACAACGTCTATTATACTTTTCAGTATTACATTAACTTTTTCTTTTTTTATCGATATATTTAAAATTTAAAGACTTTTATGAAAGACTTCTATCTCCATCATATTTTATCATAATATTTTAATTTTGATAAAAAATAATGTGATATGATATTCAATAGTCTAAAAAAGAAATATTTTTATATTCTTTAATGTAAAGAAGTTACAGCGGAGGTGTATAGAAATAAAAGATTTTATTATAGGTTTTGTTGTAGGAATATCTATTTTTTTCATTTTATTTTTTTATGTCCAAAACTTTTACAAAAATTCTTTCTCTATTTTCTTGACTGATTCTAATTATAACACATATTTATTTGATAATAATGAAATGATTTTTCCGACTAAATATGAGTATGTGAAATTGGAAGATGTCCCAGTAGAACTAATTTATATTCTTCTATGGTCAGAAGATAGAGATTTTTTTGAACATAATGGTATTAGCCTTAAAGCTTTAACAAGAGCTGCATTGATAAACATAAAAAATTTTTCGATTGTTCAAGGTGGAAGTACTCTTACGCAACAATTAGCAAAAACGGTATATTTAACTAATGAAAGAAATATTAAAAGAAAGGTTATGGATATTATGTTGGCTTTTTTTTTAGAAAGGGCTTACACAAAAGAAGAAATTTTAGAAGGTTATATAAATAGTGTTTATTTAGGAAATGATATATCTGGGTTTGGTGCCGCATCTAAAAGATATTTCGGTAAAGATGTAGAAAATTTAAATATTGAGGAAATGTTGGTTTTGGTAGGTATAATAAATGGTCCTGAAATATATAATCCTTACAAATATCCAGAAAGGGCTAAAGAACAAGCCCATATTCTCTTAAATTCTCTCCCTGATAATTTTTTGATGAATAGTAAAGAGAGTATAGCACAAGAAATAGACAATTTAATTTTTTATTCTCCGTCTTCATCTTCGCAGGATAAGTATTTGAATTTAATATACAGAATAAAATCTGAAGAAAAACAGATCGGATTAGCTGGTGGTGGTTATACAATAAAAACAACTTATAATAAAAACCTTTTTGATTCTGTCAGCTTAGATGCCAGTTCTTCTGCAATTGTTCTAAACAATAAAACGGGGGAAATTTTAAGTTTTTGGGGTGGAGAGTTTGATACGTTTTATTCTAAGAGACAAATAGGTTCGGCGATAAAGCCATTTTATTATCTTTTAGCTTTTGAAAAAGGATATCAAGATTATACGGTTTTACCCGATCAACCTATGAAATTTGGTGATTGGCAACCAAAAAATTTTGATAATACTTTTAGAGGAAGTGTGACTTTAAAAGAAGCCCTCATAAATTCTATAAATATTCCTTCTATTTATTTGGCGATGCACATTGATATTTCTCCTCAAAAATCTATAGAAACGATAACCAATTTTCTTTTACAAGATATTGGGCTCATAGGTAATTATCCAAATGATTTAACTATATCTTTAGGGACAGTAGAGACAAGTCCACATGATTTAGCAAAAGCTTATACAATTTTTCCGAATTATGGAATAATTCCATCTACTTATGTAATTTCAGAAGTTTACGATAGAAAAGGGAACTTAATATACAAAAGATACCCTAAGATTGAAAGAAAAGTAAACAGTATAAAAAATGAAAGTTATTCAAAAATGAATTCGTTATTGAGAAGTGTCGTTTTGGAAGGAACTGCAAAATCCGCAAACATTAAGGATATTGAATTACATGGTAAAACAGGAACTTCTGAAGAATCTGCATGGTTTGTAGGATATACGGGAAAAGAAGTTTTTTCTGTTATTGTAAAAGGGAAAAATATTTTATCTTCAACAACGGCTGTACCTATTGCTAAGAATATAGCAATGTCATTTCTTTATTTGGGAGAAAGCAAAGGTGTTCCTGTGTTTTCGAGTTTGCAGGACCTGAATGCAGCAATTTCCTTTTTTGATGATCCACTTGAATTTATTGCCAGTGGAAAAGATGTTTTAACTTTTTTAAATTCTATAAAACTTAATTATTCTTATTTTGAGTTAAAAGAGAAGATAAAAGATTCTGTTAGTTCAATAGAGTTTATTTATCCAGACGTTGCTAAGTTAGTGCTCCAATGGGAAGAGGAAAACTTAGTTGATTTTTTAGAAGATCCTTATGCTTTTATACAAAATGGATATGATTTAAAGAGTTACCTGGATAATTTAACTCTTAATCAAAATATTTTGCAAAAGCTCCAAGAAATTTATTATCAGTTAAAATATATATATCCTGATCAGGCTAAAATAGTAGAAGATTTTTTGAGTAGTAAAAATCTTGCTGATTTTTTTTAAAATTAACAAATATTTAATGTTTTAAAATGATTTAGATGGTAAAATAATCAGATGGATTTTTCTAATTGATGTTTCTTCACCTAATAGTTGCGTAATTGTATAAAAAATCAAAACTAAAATATTAATAAAACTTAAGTTTTAGAATTTTTAAAGTGAGTATTATTATAGAAAGAGGAGGTGTACTTGTGTACGCTATTGTTGATGTTGGTGGTAAGCAATATAAAGTAGAAGAAGAGCAGATTATATATGTAGAAAAAGTAAAAAGCGTTGAAGCTGGCGATGAAATTACATTAGATAAAGTATTATTCTTAAAAACTGATGAAAATTCTAAAGTGGGAACCCCTTACGTTGATGGCGCTAAAGTTGTAGCTGAAGTTGTTGAACATGGCAAGGATAGGAAAGTTCAAATAGTAAAATTTGAGGGAAGAAAAAATTATAGACGAAAAAAAGGTCATAGACAACCATACACTGCATTAAAAGTCAAAGAAATTCAAGGATAATTTGATTTAATATGATAAAGGTAATTTATTATTATTCGCAAATGCCTCGAGTTGAGATAAGGGGACATGCTCTCTTTTCATCTTATGGAAGAGATATAGTTTGTAGTGCAGTTAGTTCTTTATCACAATTTGTAGCCGAAATATTAAAAAGAGAAGGCGTGGGTGATTATAATAAAGCCGATGGATATTTAGAAATTAAAGTTACAAAGAGTACGGATTTTTCCATAAAAATGATATATTACTTAATTGAAAGTTTGAAGTCAATATCTAAGGATTATCCAAGAAATATCAAAGTGGAGGTTAGATCATGAAAATTAATTTACAACTTTTCGCAAAAAAAAGTTCAGATTGGAATAAAAAAGATAGTAATCCTAAATATCTTGGTGTAAAAGCATCTGAAGGCAAAAGAGTAAATGCGGGATCAATAATAGTTAGACAAAGGGGTACAAAAATACATCCGGGAAATAATGTTGGATTGGGAAGAGATTTCACCATTTATGCAAAAATTAATGGGGTTGTAAAATTTGAGACAAAAAATAATAGAAAATATGTAAGTGTATATGATCAAGAAAGAGTGTAAATGAAATGAAAAGTCGTAGATTGGCTTTGATAGGTATATTTGGCGCATTATCGTTCCTTTTAACTTTTATAGAATTTCCCATTATACCTTTATTGCCTTTTTTAAAATTTGATCCAAGTGACAGTTTAATAATCTTGATGACCATGGTATATGGTTATGTGCCTGGTTTTTTCACTTTGATAATAAAGAGCTTTTTGTTTATTTTTCGATCAGGTGACGGTGGGCTCATAGGAATTTTCATGAATTTTATCGCAGGTACTACTTTCATTACTCTTTTATACTTTTTAAAAAACAAAATTAAAATTAATATATGGATCAATTATGTTATAACTTCAATTCTAACAGGAATAGTAGCTTATTTATTAAATTATTTTGTTTCTATACCTATTTATACTAATCAACCTACTGATATGTTTGTTAATAGTTTGGGAATAAATTTGCAAATATTTTTTTGGTTAGTGTTACTTTTTAATTTCATTAAGTTTTTTGCTGACTCATTGATTGCTCATATTATTTTTAAGAAAACTAAGATTACTAATTACGCGCTTTTAAAGTAGTTGAGGCCTTCTATCGGTTACAAGTGCTGAAGAAGTTAGAAAAAAAGAAAACAATAAGGAGGTTTTTGAATTGAATTCCAAATTAGTTCAGCCCTCTTATCAAGCTAAGAAAGGGCAAATAAAAAGAGAGTGGTATTTGGTGGATGCAGAAGGTCATACTCTTGGAAGAATTGCTTCAAGAGTATCTAAAATATTACAAGGTAAACATAAGCCAATTTACACACCTCATGTAGACACAGGTGATTTTGTTATTATTGTAAATGCAGATAAAATAAATTTATCTGGGAAAAAAGAAGCTCAAAAAGTTTATAGACATTATAGTGGATATCCGGGTGGATTGAAAGAAATTTCGTATGAAAAAATGATTACGCGTCAGCCGGAAAAGGTATTAAGATTAGCTATTAAAGGTATGATGCCAAAAACTATCTTAGGGAAACAGATGATAAAAAAATTAAAAATATATTCGGGGCCAAATCATCCACATCAAGCACAAAATCCTAAGAAGATAGATTTAGAAAAAATTTAATTAGGAGGTCAAAGTAATGGCGGATCTTGTTGAATATTATGGAACAGGTAGGAGAAAAACTTCAGTTGCAAGAGTTCATTTGAGGCCGGGAACCGGTAAAGTTAAAGTAAATGGTAAAGAATATGAAAAATTGGTTGATTATCTTATAGGAAACGAAGTATGGGAAATAGCGGCTTTAAAGCCACTCTATGTTACAAATTTAAAAGATCAATTTGATTTAGTGATAAGAGTAAATGGTGGAGGTTTAAGTGGTCAAGCCGGAGCTATTAGTTTAGGAATAGCAAGAGCGTTACTTCAATACGATCAATCATTGAGGCCTATTTTGAAAAAAGAAGGTCTTTTAAAGAGAGATCCCAGGGAAGTCGAGAGGAAAAAATACGGTTTAAGAAAAGCAAGAAAAAGACCACAATTTTCCAAGAGATAATATCTTATATATAGAATTCTTTCCTGATTTTCTTTCGGGTTTAAAAAAATTGTGGTTCACAAGGATAAGTGAATTACAATGAAAAAAGATTATGATAATATCAGAAAAGTAATTGACGAAATTAAGAATAAAGTAGACATTGTAGATTTCGTCAATTCTTATTTATCTTTGAACAAAAAAGGTAAGAATTATTCTGCCTTATGTCCTTTTCATACTGAAGATACTCCTTCTTTTTATATTTTTCCAGATACACAAACTTTTCATTGTTTTGGATGTGGGGCGCATGGAGATGTAATAACTTTTTTAGAAAAATATGAGCAGATTAGTTTTTTAGAAGCTTTAAAAAAATTGGGATCTTATGCAGGAATCACGGTTGAGTTAAATCAAAATTCTGTTCCTGATGAAATTCTTTTAAATGAAGAAGTTTCAAAGCTTTATACCAATACTCTTTTAAATTTGCCATCTTATAGTTCAGTTTGGAAGTATTTAAATAAAAGAGGTATTGATAAGGATTTAGTTGAAGAGTTTGAGTTGGGGTTTGCAAATGGTAATGAAGTAAAAAAAGTTCTTGAAGAAAACATGTTTGATAAGCAGATTGCAATTAATAACAGGTTGATTTTAGAGGATAAAGAATTTTTTTATAACCGTTTGATTATACCGATTAGAGATAATTCGGGATTGTTGGTAGGATTTTCCGGAAGACTAATAAACGAAAATGAAAATCTTCCAAAATATATAAATTCTTCTGAAAATCGATTTTTTAAAAAATCAAAGATTTTGTATATGTATTACAAGACAAAAAAATTTATAAAAGAAAATGATTTTGCAATAATAGTAGAAGGTTATTTTGATGTAATTTCTCTTTACAAATTAGGATTTAAAAATACAACTGCAATTTTAGGTTCTTCTTTTACTAAAGATCATGCTCTTGATATTTTAAAGTCTACAAATAAAATAATAACGATGTATGACATGGATGAAGCTGGTAAAAAAGCTACTTTATCTACTATAGAAGCCTTATATTCTAAAGATTTTCAAATAGCAGTAGCTAAATATCCGGCGAAGGATCCTGATGAGTTAGTTAAGAAAAAAGATAAGAGTTATATAGCAGAAATACTAAAAACTTCGTATAAATTTCATGAGTTTATTGTAGATTATTATGCCGAAAAATATGATTTGAGCAATGATTTTGGATTGGAAAAATTTTTACAAGAGATGACTATCTGGTACAAAAAATTTGAGAATGCTGGAAGATTAAGTTATTTAAACAGTTTTTTAGAAGTCGTTTCTGAAAAAACTTTAAAAGATAAAAACTACATACAAAAAATCTTTGAAAGGGCTTCTAATTTTATAAATAAAGAACCTCTTGGACTGAAAAAAAACGATTCATTTCTTGCAAATAATCAATTATCTTTGGAAAAAGGAATAAGATACGATATTGCAAAGTCTTACTTATACCTTTGGATAAAATATCCACAGTATCAGAATATATTAAAAGATTTCTTTAACGAAAAAGATTTTCAAGATAGTGTAATTAAAGAATTTTTAAAATTGATGGAAGAAAACAATAATCTTGGGTTCATATTAGAAAATGCTTCTCCTGAATTAAGTAATTTGATAACAGAAATATGGAAAATTGACTATTATTTTGATCCAGAAAGGATTTTATCTTCCTTAAAAGAAAGCATTAAGCGTTTTAGAATTAATAGACAAATAGAAGAGCTGAAAAATAAGTTGCATATGGCTGAAGAACCATCAGAAAAAACGCAGATAGTTTCCCAAATAATAAGTTTATACAGCAAGCTTAAAACTATAAATTGAATTTAGGTACTTTAGAAATGGAAATTTTCAGAAAACAAGCATTTGAATTTAAAATGGGTCCAGGGCGGAACCCTCTTCTTCCTTAGGTACAAGTACCGAAGAGGGTAAAGAAATTAGGAATTAGTAAGGATTAGAAGTGAGAAGGTATTCTTGAATAAATTTAAAACTAAAATATTGGCAAAACTTAATTTTTAGAATTTTTAAAGGTAGTATAAATTGAGTCTGACATGGAGGTAAATTAGCTCATGCAAAAAGTTAAAACACAGACCACTTTTTCTGAAATCATCGAAGACATTGAGAAAGTTGAGTTTATAGGAAAAGATCAGATAATAATAAAAAGAGATAAAGATAAATATATAAGTCAGTTAGAAAAAGGATTAGATAGATTATTAAAATTAGCGAAAGAAAAAGATAATGTCATAACTTATAAAGATATAGATGATTGCATACCTGAAGAATTAGCAGATGTCATAGATAGCGAATTTTTGGAAAAAATACATGAGAAGTTGGAAACTGAGGGTATACAAATTATAGAAAATTCATTGGAAGATAATGATTTGGATGAAAGAGATAGTTTTTATAGTGAAGATTTAGATTTTCTTTTTGAACAAACAGATTCTCAAGTATTTGACAACAATTTAACAAATGAACCAATAAAGATATATTTAAGGGAAATAGGTAAGATAAAACTTTTGACTCCTTCAAAAGAAAGGCAATTAGCGATTAGAGCAAAAAAAGGCGACAAAAAAGCAAAAGATGAACTCGTAAAAGCCAATTTAAGATTGGTTATCAGTATAGCCAAAAGATATACTGGAAGAGGTTTAAGTTTTTTAGATTTAATTCAAGAAGGAAATATCGGGTTAATGAAAGCTGTTGATAAATTTGATTGGAAAAAAGGATTCAAGTTTTCTACTTATGCGACTTGGTGGATAAGACAAGCTATTACAAGGGCTATAGCTGATCAGGCAAGAACCATAAGAATACCTGTGCATTTAGTGGAAACTATTAATAGAATGAATAAAGTTATAAGAGAATATTTACAAGAAAATGGAGAGTATCCATCAACAGAAGAACTTGCACGATTGTTAGATAAACCGTTAGAAAAGATGGATGAGATTCTTTTGGCAACCAAAGAAACGATTTCTGTTGATGCCCCTATTGGTAACTCAGAAGATGAAGAGTCTTACATAGGGGACTTCTTAGAGGATGTAAATGCTGAAAAGCCGGAAGAAACAGCTGTTCGAATGATATTAAGAGAAGAGATAGAAAAAGTTTTAGAAACATTAAGGCCTAAGGAAGCAGCTGTCCTAAAGATGAGGTATGGATTATTAGATGGTAAAATGAAAACCTTAGAGGAAGTAGGGGCTTTTTTTAATGTTACAAGAGAAAGAATAAGACAGATAGAAGTGAAAGCTTTAAGAAAATTGAGACATCCCAGTAGAAGCATGCAACTTAAAGAAATAAGCGACATGATAGATAAAAAAGGGCTTTGATTTTTTGATAATTCCTGTTTTAAAATGAAGATTTTTGAAAAACGATATTTTGAATTTAAAGTGAGTTTGAAAGAGAGTCCTTCTTTCTGGTACAAGCGTCGAATAAGTTAGAATAAACGAGCGTTAATAAAAACTTGGGTTTTAAATTTCTAAAAATAGCATTTCAAGCAAATTTAGGAGAGTTAGTAATGTCAAATGAAGTAAATCATGAAATTTTGAATGTAAAAAATAAAGTTCCTCCCTTTTTAGAAAAAGTTTTGGATGAAGAACAAATTGAAGCTGTAATAAAATCAAGGGGTAAATCGATAATAGTGGCTGGTCCGGGTTCTGGTAAAACGAGAGTTATTACCTATAAAATAGCTTATCTATTTCATTTAGGCATAAAGCCTGAAAATATTCTTCTTGTGACATATACAAGAGCAGCGGCAAAACAGATGATAGAAAGAGTGAAACAAGTAACTAATGTTGATACAAAGAATATGTTGGCAGGAACATTTCATCATATATGTAACACAATTTTACGAAAATATGCTACAGTCATTGGTTATCGTAACGACTATACGATTTTAGATTCGCAAGATTCAAAAGATTTATTAAAAATAGCAAGAAGTGAATATGTTCAAGAAGTGGATGATAGATATAAGCTCCCGAAAGAAGAAGTAATTATGAAAATTATAAGTTATTCTTGTAATACTTTGACATCTTTAAGGGAAAGTCTTTCGGAAGTTGCGCCTTATTTGTTAGAATATGAAAATGACATTGAACAAATATGGAGCATATATTCACGATTAAAAAAAGATATGAACGCAATGGATTATGACGATTTGTTAGTTAACACCTTGCAACTTTTTATGACTCATCGAGATATATTAAAAAAAATTGCCGAACAGTTTCAATATGTATTAGTTGACGAATTTCAAGATACAAACAAGATCCAAATTGATTTAATAAAAGCACTTTCAAGTGTTCATGGTAATTTAATAGTTGTCGGTGACGATTCTCAAAGTATATATTCTTTTAGAGGAGCAGACTTCAAAAATATAAAAAAATTTATAGAAGAAGAAGATACTAAAATTTTTAAAATACAAACAAATTATAGAAGCACAGCGGAACTTGTAAATTTCATAAATTATTTGTTGCCTTCTAATTCAGTGCCAAAAACCTTAAAATCCTATAGAAAAAGTTATTTAAAACCTTTTATAATAGAAACTTTTGATGATTTGGAACAGGCTGATGCGGTTGTTAAAATCATAAAAGAGAAAGTTGAAGAAGGGTTAAATTACGAAGACATTGCAATAATTTATAGATCCCATTCGCTTTCTATGGCGGTTCAACAAAAATTAGATGTAAGCGGCATTCCCTATAAAATATTGTCAGGTCTAAAATTTACAGAAACTGCTCATATTAAAGATATAATAAGCTTTTTGAAGATTACTTATAACATTTTTGATAGAATCTCTTGGATGAGGATTTTAAAGTTATTTGCAGGAATTGGGGACAGGACGGCAACTAAAATATATAATAGAATAGAAGAAACGTTAATGAATGAGCCTACAAAGAATTTTTTGGAGGTATTGGAAACTACACCTCTGAGTAAAAATAAAGATGCGTTGAAATTTTTGCAAAAGCTTTTTGAAAGTAAAGATAAAAAACCAAATGAAGTAATTGATTTAATATACGAAGACTTTTATAAAGAATATTCGTATTTGTCTTTCGATGATGCAAAATTAAGGAATATGGATATTGAACGTTTTAGTGAAATTGCTTCTCGTTATAATTCTATAGCTTCTTTTTTAGATGAGTTAACTTTGAGTGAAGATGTAAGAATAATAGAAAGCGGTGTGAATGAAAAGAAAGATCTTATAACTTTAACTACAGTTCATCAAGCTAAAGGTCTTGAATGGAAAGTCGTAATAATTATTTCTGTAAATCCAGGAGATTTTCCCAATGGTTTAGCAATAAAAGAGAATAAACTCGATGAAGAAGAGAGACTTTTTTATGTTGCTATTACTCGAGCTAAAGATGAACTTTACATTATAAAACAACTGACGGGAACAACAAATCCTTTTATAAAAAATTCATTTTTCTTTGTAAAAAAAGAAAATGATTTTATTAAAAAAATACCTGATGAAATAATCAACAAGATGAGAATTCATTATAGATAGCATAATTTATTCAAATTGTTATATATAGTTCATTTATAATTAAGGTATAATAATGTAAAATATCCATTGGCATTTTTGTTTTCATTAAAATATGTTATAAATTTAAAGTTATGATTTTAATAAAAAATTATGAGAAGGAGGTGAACTCCGTTATCAAGCTTGCGTTTATATAATTTTAAAGTTTTGATAACGGATTAACAAGCAGATGCCAACTATAAATCAATTGATTAGATACGGTAGAACAAAAGTCAAAAAGAAAACCAAAGCACCAGCTTTGAAAGGTAATCCACAAAAAAGAGGAGTTTGTGTAAGAGTTTCTACTATGACCCCAAAGAAGCCTAATTCAGCTTTAAGAAAAATAGCAAGAGTCAAATTATCTAACGGTATAGAAGTTACTTGTTACATTCCAGGAGAAGGGCATAATTTACAAGAACATTCAAATGTATTGGTTAGAGGAGGAAGGGTTAAAGATTTACCTGGGGTTAGATATAAAATAATTAGAGGAGCTTTAGATGCAGCTGGTGTTGAAGGAAGAAAGCAAAGTAGAAGTAAGTATGGAGCTAAAAAACCAAAAGCATAATTTAAGGAGGTTTTTTTAACAAATGAGAAGAAGGAGTGCGGAAAAAAGAAATATTGCTCCAGATCCAATATATGGAGATATTTTATTATCAAAATTTATTAATAGATTAATGTACGATGGTAAGAAGTCGTTGGCTCAGGATATAGTTTATTCTTCATTAGAAAAATTAGCTAACGTTACAAAAGAAGAACCTTTGGAGGCTTTTCACAAAGCAATAAATAATGTTAAACCTATTATCGAAGTAAGATCTAGGAGAGTTGGAGGATCAACCTATCAAGTTCCTTTTGAAGTTGAAGAAAATAGAGCTACTTCTTTGGCGATAAGGTGGATAATCACTTCGGCACAATCTAAAAAAGGCAGAAGCATGATAGAAAAATTATCTCAAGAATTGATAGATGCTTACAATAATACAGGAACAGCTGTAAAAAAGAAAGAAGACGTTCATAAAATGGCAGAAGCTAACAGAGCATTTGCGCATTATAAGTGGTAACGTTTTTTTTTAGGAGGGATTAAGTTGAAAGAAAGAGCGCTGCCCATAGAAAAAATAAGAAATATAGGAATAATTGCACATATAGATGCAGGAAAAACTACAACTACAGAGAGAATTTTATTTTATACGGGGACAAAACACAAATTAGGTTCAGTTGATGAAGGTACCACTGAAACTGATTGGATGGAACAAGAAAAAGAAAGAGGCATTACAATAACAGCCGCTGCTACATCGGCTTTTTGGAAGGGTCATCGAATAAATATTATTGATACGCCAGGACACGTTGACTTTACTGTTGAGGTGGAAAGGTCTTTATTTGTACTTGACGGAGCTGTAGTGATTTTCGACGCTCAAGTAGGAGTTGAGCCTCAATCTGAAACGGTATGGAGACAAGCCGATAGATATAAAGTTCCAAGAATTGCTTTTATGAATAAAATGGATAAGATAGGAGCGAATTTCTTTAATGCAGTACAAACAATTAAAGATAAACTTGGAGCAAATCCAGTTGCGTTAGAAGTTCCGATAGGATCTGAATCCGAATTTAAAGGCGTTGTTGATTTATTAAATATGGAAGCTATTTATTGGACAGACGAAAACGGATTGAGTATCGAAAGAGATGAAATTCCAAATGATTTAAAGGATTTATGTGAAACTAAAAAAGAAGATTTAATAGCATCTCTTGCCGAGATAGACGAAGAATTGATGGAGTTATATATAGAAGAAGCAGATATTCCTGTTGAAAAAATTAAATCCGTTATACGGAAAGGAACGATCCAAAATAAAATAGTGCCTGTTTTATGTGGTAGTTCAGCAAAAAACAAGGGGGTTCAACTACTTTTAGATGCTATAGTAGAATATCTTCCTTCTCCTTTGGATATGCCACCTGTTAAGGCATATGATTCGAATACTGGAGAATATGTAAGAAGTGTTCATCCTACAGAAGATGAAGCTTTTTTAGCATTAGCTTTTAAAATAATGGTAGATCCTTATATCGGAAAATTAACTTTTGCAAGAGTATATTCAGGGACTTTAGCAAAGGGAAGCTATGTATTAAACACGACAAAAAATAAAAAGGAAAGGGTTTCTCGTTTAGTTTTTTTACATGCAGATAAACGAGAAGAAGTCGATTATATTAGACCGGGAGATATTGTAGGAATAATTGGGTTAAAGGATACTTCGACTGGAGACACACTTGCAGCTGAAGATTGTAATTTAGTTTTAGAAAAATTAGTTTTTCCTGAACCTGTAATTTCTATTTCTATTGAACCTGAAACTAAGGATGACGAATCTAAACTTAGCAAAGCATTGGCTGCTTTAACTGAAGAGGATCCAAGTTTAAAGGTATTTGTAGATAAAGAAACAGGTGAAACTATTCTTTCAGGAATGGGAGAATTACATTTAGAGATTATTATAGATAGGATAAAAAGAGAATTCAACGTTGGAGTTAGAGTGGGTCAACCACGGGTTGCTTACAAAGAAACGATAAAATTACCTGCAGAAGCAGAAGGAAAATATATAAGACAAACCGGTGGAAGGGGACAATATGGACATGTTAAACTTAGAATTTCACCACTTCCTTTGAATTCAGAAAAGGATTTTGAATTTGTCGATAAGATTGTAGGAGGGATTATTCCTAAAGAATATATCCCAGCTATAGGAAGCGGAGTAAAAGAAGCTATGCAAAGTGGTATATTAGCTGGGTACCCTATGGTTTGTATTAGAGTTGAAGTGTATGATGGGTCATATCATGAAGTAGATTCTTCAGAAATGGCTTTTAAAATAGCAGCTTCTATGGCTTTCAAAGAAGCCGTTAAAAAAGCAAAACCTATTTTATTAGAACCAATAATGAAAGTTGATGTTACAACTCCTGAGGAATATTTAGGAGATATAATAGCAGATTTAAATTCAAGAAGAGGAAGAGTGGAGAGCTTTGAAAGTGTGGGTGGTTCAAATACGAGGATAATTCATGCGCGTGTCCCACTTTCCGAATTATTTGGTTATGCGACTGTTTTAAGATCACTATCACAAGGAAGAGCAACAAGTACAGTACAATTCTCACATTACGAAGAAGTTCCAGAACAAGTTACTCAGAAGATTATAAGTAAAGAATAACTTAAAATTAAAATATCGAATAAATTAATAAAGTCATAATTAATCAAAATTAGAATCGAGGAAGTACTCTATAAAAATCCAATGCTAAAACGTATATAAAATAAGGATTTTATAATTTATAAAAATAGTATATATAACAAATGAGAAGGAGGAGATTTAAAAAATGGCAAAAGAAAAATTTGTTAGAGAAAAAATTCATATGAACGTAGGTACTATTGGACATATTGATCATGGTAAAACTACTTTAACGGCCGCTATAACAAAAGCTTTATCCTATAAAGGGCTTGCAGATTTTACACCTTTTGATGAAATAGACAAGGCTCCGGAAGAAAAGGCAAGAGGTATTACTATAAGCGTTTCACACGTTGAGTATCAAACTGAAAAAAGGCATTATGCACATATAGATTGTCCTGGTCATGCTGACTATATCAAAAATATGATTACTGGAGCAGCACAAATGGATGGAGCTATCCTTGTTGTTGCAGCTACAGATGGTGTTATGCCTCAAACTAGAGAACACGTTTTATTAGCAAGGCAAGTTAATGTTCCTGCATTGGTAGTATTTATAAACAAAGTTGATATGGTAGAAGATGAAGAATTAATCGAATTAGTTGAAATGGAAGTAAGAGATTTATTGACAAGTTATAACTTCCCAGGGGACGAAGTTCCAGTTATTCGTGGTTCAGCATTGAAAGCTCTTGAAGAAAATAGTCCAGATGGTCCATGGACTCAAAAAATATATGAATTAATGGATGCCATAGATAGTTATTTTCCAGATCCTTTAAGAGAAACTGATAAACCTTTCTTGATGCCAATCGAAGATGTTTTTAGTATAACTGGTAGAGGAACTGTCGTTACTGGAAGAATAGAAAGAGGGGTTATTCATCCGGGTGATACAGTTGAAATAATAGGGTTAAGCTACGAGAAGAAGAAAACAGTTGTTACTGGAGTAGAAATGTTTAGAAAATTATTGGATGAAGGTGTTGCGGGTGACAATGTAGGATGTCTGTTGAGAGGTATAGAAAAAGACGAAGTTAAAAGAGGACAGGTTCTTGCAGCCCCAGGATCTATTACTCCTCATAAAAAATTTAAAGCTGAAGTTTACGTATTAAAGAAAGAAGAGGGAGGAAGACATACACCGTTTACCAAGGGTTATAGACCTCAATTCTATATTAAAGTAGCTGATGTTACAGGCACTATTTTAGATTTTTCAAGTGGTGCTGAAATGGTAATGCCTGGTGATAATATAACAATGACAATAGAATTAATTTATCCTGTTGCTCTTGAAAAAGGAACAAGGTTCGCTATTAGAGAAGGCGGAAGGACAGTAGGTGCAGGAGTAGTTACAGAAATTATTGAATAAAAAATTAAATTATTTAGGGGAGTTATAATACTCCCCTTACTAATGAAGTAAAAGGAGGCTTAAAACTTCAATGCCCAATAAGTATATAAAAATACGTTTAAAAGCTTATGATAATAAATTATTGGATGAATCTTCAAAAAAAATTATAGAGGCCGTAAAAGATACGGAGGCTAAAGTTTCAGGTCCAATACCGTTACCAAATAAAAAAACAGTTTATTCAGTTATAAGATCGCCTCACAAATATTCCTATTCTATGGAACAGTTTGAAAAAACCGTTCATAAAAGAGTTATTTACATATATGATGCATCACCTGACACCGTTACAAAATTGCTTAAGGTTAATATACCGTCTGGTGTATCTGTTGATATTAAAGCGTAAAATTTAAGCGAGATATTTTAGATAACTTATAAAAAGGCCGATGAGTTTATATTTTATTAAGAATATAAACAATTCGAAAATCGGGCTCTGGAGGTGTAAAAATGAAAGGTATTTTAGGCAAAAAAGTTGGAATGACGAGAATTTTTAAAGAAGACAAAGCCATCCCGGTTACAGTTATACAAGCAGGACCATGTGTTGTGGTACAGAAAAAAACTGTAGAAACCGATGGGTATAATGCGATTCAAGTTGGTTTTGAGGAAATTCAAGAAAGAAAAGTGAACAAACCTTTATTAGGTCATTTTAAAAAAGCACAAGTAAAGCCTTATAGATATTTAAAAGAATTTCGAGTTGATAATGTTGATGATTTTAAAATTGGCCAAGTAATCGATGTATCTATTTTTTCTGAAGGTGAAAAGGTAGACATTACTGGTTATTCAAAAGGAAGAGGATATACAGGAGCTATAAAGAGATGGAATTTTACAGGTGGGGAAGTTTCGCATGGTTCTAAATTTCATAGAGCTTTAGGTTCCACAGGTATGAATACTTATCCTTCTAAAGTATTTAAAGGTAAAAAAATGCCAGGAAGGTATGGAAACGAGAGAGTTACTATACAAAATTCAGAAGTTGTATACATAGATCAAAAAAACAATCTAATAGCGCTTAAAGGCGGAGTTCCAGGTGCGAGGGGCGGCTTAGTAATTATAAAAGAAGCAGTTAAAGTTAAACGCCCAAAAATGAAGTAAGGAGGATTATTGAGATATGGCTCAGATAGATGTTTATAACAAAGAAGGAGAAAAAATCGATTCTTTAGAATTAAAAGACGAGGTTTTTAATATTGAACCTAATATGGATATTATGTATAGGTATGTTGACATGCAACTTACAAATAAAAGAGCCGGAACTGCTTCTACTAAGACGAGGTCAGAAGTAAGTGGTGGAGGAAGAAAACCATGGCCACAAAAGCACACAGGTAGAGCAAGAGCAGGTTCGATTAGATCCCCGCTATGGAGGCATGGAGGAGTTACTTTTGGTCCAAAACCTCGAGATTTTAATAAATCTTTAAATAAAAAGATGAAAAAATTAGCTTTAAAATCTGCATTAAGTACAAGGTATAGAGAAAATAATTTGATAGTCTTCGAAGATTTAAAGTTTGAAAATCCTAAAACAAAAGAAGTTAAAGATATTTTAAATAAATTCAATTTAATAGATAAAAAAGTTTTAATTGTATTACCTCGTCAAGAGGAAGGATATAAAAATATTAAATTATCTGCAAGAAATTTGCCAAAAGTAAAAGTTATTATTGCTGATAATCCTGGACAAAATAAGATTAATGTTGATGGTTTGAATGTTTTTGATTTGATAAACAATGAGAAAATTATCTTAACTAAAGAAATGGTTAATAAAATTGAGGAGGTGATCGGCTAATGGATAATATTAGAGCACATGATATAATAATAAGGCCGATCCTGACAGAAAAATCTTATAATCTAATGAGAGACAGGAAATATACCTTTGAAGTAGACAAAAAGGCTACAAAACTTGAAATAAAAGAAGCAATTGAATCAATTTTTAAGGTAAAAGTTGAAAAAGTTTATGTAATGAATGTAAAACCCAAACCAAAAAGATTAGGAAGAAGTGAAGGCTATACTCGAGGCTGGAAAAAAGCAATAGTTAAGTTAGGTGAAGGGTATACAATAAGAGAATTGCAAGGTAGCTTGTAAAAGAGGTGATTTCTAATGGCGTTGAAAGAATATAAACCAGTTACTCCTTCTAGAAGATTTATGGTAACTGTTGATAATTCAGATTTATCTAAAGTAAAGCCCGAAAAAAGTTTATTGGCTCCCTTGAAAAAAACAGGTGGCAGAAATAGTTACGGTAGAATTACTGTAAGACACCGAAGTGGCGGAAATAAAAGAAAATATCGTATAATAGATTTTAAAAGGGATAAAATAAATATTCCGGCAAAAGTAGTTTCTATAGAATACGATCCAAATAGAAGTGCAAGAATCGCGCTCTTGACATATGCAGACGGTGAAAAAAGGTATATTTTAGCTCCCAA
Organism: Petrotoga sp. 9PWA.NaAc.5.4; assembly: GCF_002895485.1. Taxonomy (NCBI): domain Bacteria; kingdom Thermotogati; phylum Thermotogota; class Thermotogae; order Petrotogales; family Petrotogaceae; genus Petrotoga; species Petrotoga sp. 9PWA.NaAc.5.4. The sequence goes on along the minus strand of NZ_AZRK01000001.1, from coordinate 233,453 downwards.
AGGTTTGAAAGTTGGGGACAATGTTATGAATGGACCAAATGCGGAAATAAAAGTTGGAAACGCATTACCCTTGGAGAATATTCCATTAGGTACTTTAATACACAATATTGAATTTAAGCCTGGAAGAGGTGGAAAAATAGCCAAAGCTGCAGGAACTTCTGTTCAATTGATGGCAAAAGAAGGTAAGTATGCTTTATTAAAAATGCCTTCTGGAGAATTAAGGCAAGTAAGATTAACTTGTATGGCTACTATAGGAACAGTAAGTAATGAAGATCATATCAACCAAGTTTTTGGTAAAGCCGGAAAGTCTCGATGGCTTGGTATAAGGCCAAGCGTTAGAGGAATGGCTCAAAACCCTGTTGACCATCCTATGGGTGGTGGAGAAGGCAGGAGCAAAGGACATATTCCTAAATCTCCGTGGGGAGTTCCAGCGAAAGGTTATAAAACCAGAAGGGGTAAGAAGCCTTCGGATAGATTTATAGTTAGAAGAAGAGAAAAATGAAAGAACTAATGTAAGGATGGTTAGGAGGTGTAATAGTGGGAAGATCCTTAAAAAAAGGTCCTTACGTTCATCCAAGTTTACTAAAAAAAATTAGAGAAATGAACGAAAAAGGCGAGAAAAAAGTTATAAAAACATGGTCTAGAGCTTCTATGATATTACCTGAAATGGTTGGACACACAATTGCTGTACATAATGGGATGAAACATATACCTGTTTATATTACCGAACAGATGATTGGTCACAGATTAGGTGAGTTTTCGCCAACACGAAGATTTGGAGGACATCCAGATAAAAAGTCTATGAAAGGTAAAGTAGAAAGGCAAGGTTAAGGAGGTTAATTCATGGCTTCTAATAAAGAAATTTCAAGAGTTTTAGAAGATGGGAAAAAGTTAAAAAGGTCAGTTTATCATAGAATGAGAAAAGAAAAAGAAGCAGAGGAGCCCAAAGTTGAAGCTCAAGCGATTGCCAAATATGTTAGAATTTCACCAACCAAGGCGAGATCTATCGCTAATGCTATAAGAAATAAAGATGTCAGTGAAGCTTTGCAAATTCTTACTTTTAGTCCTAAGAAGTCGGCAAGATTGATTTATAAAGTACTAATGTCTGCAATCGCTAACGCCGAAAATAATTTTGGATTAAATGCCGAAAATTTGTATGTATCAGAGATCATGATAAATGAAGGTCCAAGATTGAAAAGGTTATGGCCAAGGTCTCATGGAAGAGCTGATATTTTACAAAAAAGAATGAGTCATATATATGTAACTGTTAGAGATAGAAATGCTGATAAATAAGTGAGGTGAATTGAGTGGGATCTAAAGTACACCCATATGGTTTTAGGTTAGGAACTACTAAACCTTGGAAATCAGTTTGGTTTAATGAAAAAAATTATCAAGAATACTTATATGAAGATGAAAAAATCAGAGATTTTGTTAAAACTAATTATGAAAGTGCCGGTATTGCGGATGTGCTAATTGAAAGGCCAAGTGATTCTTTAGTGAGAATAGATATTTACGCAGCAAGGTTAGGAATACTTATAGGCAGAAAAGGAGCCGAAATAAAAAATATTAGAGATCAATTGGCTCAAATAGTTTCCGATAAAAATGTAAAAGTTTATGTTCAAGAAGTGAAAAATCCATACATTAACGCTCAGTTAATTGCACAAGATATATCTGGGCAATTGCAGCGAAGAGTTTCCCATAAAATTGCAATGAAAAGAGCTATTTCTAATGCCATGAGAAGAGGGGCTAAAGGAATAAAGATAATGGTTTCTGGAAGATTGGGTGGAGCTGAAATTGCGAGAACTGAATGGTATATGGAAGGAAGATTACCCCTTCAAACTTTAAGATCTGATATAGAATATTCTGTTTTACAATGTCAGACCAAATATGGGACAATAGGTATTAAAGTTTGGGTATATTACGGTAACTCTCAGATTTAGTCAATTAAGTGGTAATAAATGCTTTAAAAATCAAGAATAAAGCCTTGTAATGGGAAAATTAGTCAAGAAAATGATGTTTTGAATTTATATTGAGTCCAAGACGGTATTTTATAAAAATTTAAATTTAAAGTATTGATAAAACATAAATTTTGTTATTTTTAAAGTAAGTAAAAGTGTTTATAGGTACTTTAGAAATGATAATTTTCAGAAAATAAGCTTTTGAATTTAAAATAGGTCCAGGGCACAGCCTTCTTCCCCTTCCTTGGCTACAAGTATCGAAAAAGATAAAGAAATTAGGAATTAGTGAGGATTAGAAGTGGGAAGGCATTTTGTGAAAAGTTAAACGCTAAAATATTTATAAAATGTGAAGTTTAGAATTTTATAGTGAGTGAAAAGTGTTTAAAGAAGGAGGAAGTTCTAAATGTTAATGCCGAAGAGAGTAAAATATAGAAAACAACAAAGAGGAACAGTTAAAGGTATGGCAAAGGGAGGAACATTAGTTCATTTTGGAGATTGGGGTTTAAAAGCTCTTGAAAGTTCTTGGATAACTGCACAACAAATTGATGCCTGCAGATTAGCTATGGTTAGAACACTTAAAAGAACTGGTAATATTTGGATAAATGTTTTCCCTGATAAACCTGTCACTTCAAAAGGAATTGGAACGAGGCAAGGAAAAGGTAAAGGAGATGTAGAAGGTTGGGTAGCAGTGGTGAAAAAAGGTAGAGTTATGTTTGAGATTGGAGGAGTAGATGAGGAAACAGCAAAATTGGCTTTAAAGTATGCTGCTTCTAAGTTACCTATTAGAACAAAAATTGTTCCGCGATATGAAATAGGAGGTGAGCTCTGATGAGAGTTTCAGAAATGAGAGAATTAACAGAAGAAGAGCTCAACAGAGAATTAGAAAACTTAAAAGAAAAGTTGTTTCAGCTTAGATTTCAGTTGGAACTTGGGCAATTGAAAAATGTATCGAGTATAAAGTTAGTGAAAAAAGATATAGCAAGAATAAAAACTATCTTAAAGGAAAGGGAACTTGGAATAAGGAGGTAAAGATTGTTATGCCTAAAAAAACTATAGTAGGAAGAGTTACAAGTAATAAGATGGATAAAACAATAACGGTAGAAGCTGAAACATTAACAAAAAATCCAAAGTATGGTAAGATTGTAAGAAAAACCAGAAAGTATCATGCACATGATGAGAATAACGAATGTAATATAGGAGATATAGTTGAAATAGAAGAATCACGAAAATTATCTAAAACAAAGGCGTTTGTTTTGAAAAAGATTATAAAAAAGAATATTTTAACAAATGAAGTAGAAACACCTGAATCTGTGGAAGAAGAATTGGACGAAGCCTTTGGGGGTGAAAAAGATGGTGCAATTAGAGAGTAAAGTAAAAGTTGCTGATAATTCTGGAGCGAAACTACTAAGAGTTATAAAAGTCTTAGGAGGATTTCATAAAGCCAAAGGGACCATCGGAGACACTGTTGTATGTTCTGTTAGAGAAGCAATTCCTCATACAGACATTAAAGAAGGTCAAATTGTAAAAGCTGTTATCGTAAGAACTAGAAAAGAAGTCCGAAGAAAAGATGGAACGTATATAAGATTTGATGATAATGCTGCTGTTTTGATAGATAACAATAAACTTCCGATTGGAACAAGGGTTTTTGGTCCTGTTGCACGGGAAGTAAGAGAAAAAGGATATTCAAAAATAGCGTCACTTGCAAAAGAAGTATGGTGAGGTGTGTAGAATATGAATAAGATAAAAAAAGACGATACAGTTATTGTAATTTCAGGAAAGGATAAAGGAAAAAGGAGCAAAGTTTTAAGGGTTTTTCCAAAAGAAAATAAAATTTTGGTTGATAATGTAAATGTAGTAAAAAAACATCAAAGACCAACTCAACAAATGAGAGAAGGCGGAATTATAGAACAACCAAAGCCTATATACATATCGAAAGTTATGTTAGTATGTCCTAATTGTGATCAAAAAACGAGAGTTGGGTTCAAGTTTTTAGAAGACGGAACAAAAGTTAGGTACTGTAAAAAATGTGGAGAAATAATAGAAAAAGCTTAATAGCATGATTCTTAAAGGAGTTAAAAGGAGGACTTGTAATGGAAAAAGTTCAATTTGTTCCCTTAAAAGATAAATATAAAGAAGTTGTTATTCCTTCAATGATGAAGGAATTCAATTACGAAAACGAACTTCAAGTACCAAGATTAGTAAAAATAGTAGTGAATATGGGTGTGGGTGAAGGTTCAAGGAATAAAGCTGTTGTTGAGAAACATGCACAAGAATTAACTCAAATTGTTGGGCAAAAAGCTGTGATAACAAAGGCCAAAAAAAGTGTTGCTAATTTTAAGGTTAGAGAAGGAATGCCTATAGGAGTAAAGGTTACTTTAAGAGGTTGGAAAATGTATAATTTTTTATATAAATTAATAAGTATAGTCTTACCAAAATTAAGAGATTTTAGGGGATTACCTGCGGATTCTTTTGATGGAAGAGGGAATTATACCTTTGGGTTACCTGAACAAATAATATTTCCTGAAATAAGGCCAGATGATATAAATAGAGTTCAGGGTATGGATGTAACAATAGTAACAACTGCTAAAACTGACGAAGAAGCAAGGAAACTTTTAGAATTTTTTGGATTTCCTTTAAAAAAATCGTAAATGGAGGTAAACGTAAATGGCTAGAAAAGCTATGATAGAAAAATCAAAGAGAACTCCAAAATATAAAACAAGAGTTCATGCAAGATGTAAAGTTTGCGGTAGACCAAGAGCCGTTTATAGCGAATTCGGTCTATGTAGGATTTGTTTTAGGGAAATGGCTCTGGAAGGTAAACTTCCAGGAGTTAAAAAGGCCAGTTGGTAAGGAGGTAAACATAAATGTGGAGTGATCCAATAGCGGATATGCTGACCAGAATAAGAAACGCTAATTCTGTAGGTAAAGAAAGTGTAGAAGTACCGGCTTCAAATTTGAAAAAGGCTATTTTAGATATTTTAAAAAGAGAAGGGTACATAGTTGATTATAAATTTATAGATGATGGTAAACAAGGGATTTTAAAAATAAATTTAAAATATAAAGGTATCAGAAGAGAAAAGCAAAAAGCTATAGATGGAATTGTTAGAGTCTCAAAAAGTGGAAGAAGAGTGTACGTTAATTCAAGAAATATACCAAAGGTTAAAAATGGAGTAGGTATTGCAATATTATCCACTTCTCAAGGTTTAATGACTGACAAAGAAGCAAGAGAAAAGAAAGTCGGCGGAGAAGTAATTTGTTTTGTATGGTGAGGAGGTGTTTTAATGCCAAAGTCAAGAATAGCTGATAAGCCAACAGTTGTTCCAGTAGGAGTAGAAGTTAATATTGAAGGTAGTAAAGTTACAGTAAAAGGGAAAAAAGGAGAATTGTTCTTAGAACTGCCTAACGAACTCGTTGTTAAGAAAGAAGATAATAATATAATGGTTTATGGAAAAGATGAGTATATAATGAGAACTTCTGATGCAAAAAGGATCACAGCGTTACGTGGAACATATACGTCACATTTGAGAAATATGATTAAAGGAGTAACCGAAGGTTTTCAAAAAGAACTTGAAATAATAGGGATAGGTTACAGAGCTCAATTACAAGGGAAAAAATTGATTTTAAATATAGGTTATTCAAATCCGGTAGAATTTGATATACCTGAAGGAATTAATATAGAGGTACCACAACCTACAAGAGTGGTAGTAAAAGGAATAGATAAATACCTTGTAGGGGAAGTAGCTGCCCAAATAAGAAAATTGAGAAAAGTGAATGTTTATAGTGGTAAAGGTATAAAATATATAGACGAAATAGTTATAAGAAAAGAAGGAAAGAAAGTTTAATGGGTAAAAGGAGGCTTGTTCATTTTGATAAAACCAATTGATAAGAAAAGAATGAGAAATAAAAGGCATTTAAGAGTTAGAAGAAGAATAACAGGTACATCTGATAAACCAAGAATGACAATTTTTAAAAGTGAGAAACATATATATGCTCAAATTATTGATGATACAAAAGGACACACAATTGTTTCTGCATCAACTGTTGAAAAAGAATTAAAGGAAAAACTTACAAAAACCTGGGATCAAAATGCTGCTTATGAAGTTGGGAGATTGATCGCTAAAAGAGCGAAAGAAAAAGGTATAAACAATATAGTTTTTGATAGAAGCGGATACAAATATCATGGAAAGGTCAAAGCTCTTGCAGAGGCAGCAAGAGAAGAAGGCTTAAAGTTTTAGGAGGTGCTTATAGAATATGCCCGATAATCAAAAGATAAAATCAACGGATGTATCTAATGAGTTTGAAGAAAGAATAATTGAAATAAGAAGGGTTAGTAAAGTTACTAAAGGTGGAAAAACAATTTCTTTTAGGGTAGTTTCTGTTATAGGAAATAGAAAAGGAAAAGTTGGTTTAGGTGTCGGAAATGCTCGAGAAGTTCCCCAAGCTATCAGAAAATCTATCCAAAATGCCCAAAAAAATATAATAGAAGTCCCTGTAAAAAATGAAACTATACCTTATGAAATTGTTGGTAGACAAGATTCTTCTGTTGTATTGTTATTACCTGCGGGACCTGGTACCGGTGTTATTGCTTCTTCTGCGGTTAGAGCAGTAGCTGAATTAGCTGGCATTAATAATATTTTAACAAAAGCCATGGGTTCTACTAATATACTAAATTTAGCGAAAGCTACATATAATGGTCTAAAAAGTTTGAAATCTCCAAAGCAAATAGCTGAATTAAGAGATATCAATGTAAAACAAGTATTTTATGGAGCACATGAGGGGGTTTGAAAAAATGTCTAATTTGAAAATAAAGTTAGTGAGAGGTAGAGCAGGGAAAAACAAAAGACAATTAGCTACTCTTGACGCTTTGGGATTAACGAAAAAAGATAAAGAAGTAATAAAGCCAAACAATCCGCAAATTCAAGGTATGGTAAGAAAAGTGCAGCACTTGGTGAAAGTCGAAGAAATCGAAGAAAATTAAATAAAATTTACAATTTTCGGTACAAATACCGACGAAATTAAAGAAATGAAGAATAGCTCAAAATTAGAATTGCGGAGGTATTTTATAAAAATTTAAATACTAAATCATTGATAGAATTTGAATTTTATAATTTCTAAAGACAGTAAAAAATAATTTTATAGATACTTTAGAAAAGATAATTTTCAGAAAATAAGCTTTTGAATTTAAAATGGGTCCAGGACAAAATTCTCTCTTTCGCTGTAATTAGTGAAAAAGTAAGAAAAATTCATATAGGTATTTTAGAAAAGATAATTTTTAGAAAATAAGCTTTTGAATTTAAAATGGGTCCAGGGCACAGCCCTCTCCTCCTTCCTTGGCTACAAGTACCGAAAAAGGTAAAGAAATTAGGAATTAGTAAGGATTAGAATCGGGGAGGTATTTTGTAAAAAAATTAATTCTAAAACATATATAATTTTGGAATTTTTAAAGACAGTAAAAAATGATTTTAGATAAGGAGGTTTATTAATGCCGCTTAAAATAGAAGATTTAAAACCTACACCAGGCTCAAGACAAAAATCAAAAAGATTAGGTCGAGGAAGTGGTTCTGGATTAGGGAAAACTTCCGGTAAAGGTCACAAAGGAGAAAAAGCAAGAGGTAGAGGAAAAATAAGCAAGGTTTTTGAAGGTGGTCAAACCAATATTATAAGAAGATCTCCTAAATATGGTTTTAGCAACGCTACTTTCAAAAAAACTTATTCTATAGTCAATGTTGAAACTTTAGAAAAGTACTTTGGTGAGAACGAAGAAATAACTCCAGAATTGTTGTTAGAGAAAAAAATAATTAAAAAGTTAAACGATGGAGTTAAAATATTAGGAAAAGGAGAAATAACGAAACCTCTTGTCGTCAAAGCGAATATTTTTTCTAAAAGTGCAAAAGAAAAAATTGAAGCAGTTGGCGGCAAAATAGAGGTGATAGAATAATATGTTCAAAGCCTTTAGGAATGTTTTTAAGATTCCGGAATTGCGTGACAGAGTTATATTCACATTGTTAGCCTTAATTGGATTCAGAATAGGTATATACATTCCCATTCCTGGAATAAATGTTCAGGCTTGGCAAGCAGCTTTGGGAGGAGCAGCTGAAGGAGCTATAGGAGGCTTTATAGGATTTTTTGATGTTTTTGCAGGCGGAGCATTGAGCAATTTATCTATATTTGTTCTCTCCGTGACTCCATATATAACAGCTTCTATAATTTTTCAACTTTTAGCTTCTATAATGCCAAGGTTGAAAGAGATGCTAAAAGAAGGCGAAAGCGGAAGAAAGAAAATAGCACATTATACAAGAATATTAACGCTCGTTTTGGCTTTTGGTCAAGGCTTATTAATGTCTATGGCTGCTAATAACTATAGAAATCCGAATCTTTCAGCACCGCTTTTTGTACTTTTAGCTACTGTTTCTATAGCTGCTGGAACTATGTTTTTGCTTTGGTTAGGAGAATTAATAACCGAAAAAGGGATAGGTAATGGAGTATCGGTGTTAATATTTGCCGGAATAGTATCGAGATATCCAACTTATGCTGTGGAAGCTCTTGTAGGGCTTACACCATTAGAATGGATACTTTTAGCTGTAGTAGCTTTGTTTATTGTTGTAGCTGTAGTAGCCGTACAAATTTCAGAAAGAAGAATAAACATTCAATATGCAAAAAGAGTTGTGGGTACAAAAGTATACGGTGGATCTTCAACTTACTTACCAATTAAAGTTAATGGCGGAGGAGTTATGCCTATAATTTTTGCTTCAGCAATAATGACTCTTCCCAGTATGATTGCTGGAGTCACACCTACTTCAGTTGATGACAGATTGTTTGCTATAGGTTCCCCCTTATACCTTATACTTTATGGTTTGTTAGTATTTTTCTTTACATATTTTTATAGTTCGGTTGTGATGGATCCTAATGAGGTAGCAGATAATATAAGAAATTACGGAGGTTTTATACCGGGATTAAGGCCAGGAAAACCTACAGTTGATTATATAACCAAGGTAATGACTAGAGTAACTTTTATTGGAGCTATTTTTTTGGTTGTAATTGCTTTAGTACCTTATTTTATCAGAGGAGCTTCAGGAATGCAACAAATATGGATAGGTGGTACAAGTACATTAATTGCAGTAGGTGTTGCCTTGGATATAGTACAACAGATGGAACAACATATGATTGTACGGCAATACGAGGGATTTCTTAAGAAAGGAAGACTACGTGGAAGGAGATGAAATAGTTGAGACTTTTATTTTTTGGGCCTCCTGGAGCCGGTAAAGGGACACAAGCTAAAATAGTTGCTAAAGAGTTCAATGTGGAACATATTTCTACTGGGGATATATTAAGAGAAGCTGTAAATAAAGGGACAGATTTAGGAGAGAAAGTTAAAAGTATAATGGAAAGAGGAGAACTTGTTCCTGACGAAATTATGAACGAATTAGTAAAACAAAAATTAGAAGAAGTTAATTCTTTCATTTTAGATGGTTATCCACGCACTCTCGAACAAGCAAAATTTTTGGATGCGGTTCTTAAGCAAATTAAGAAAGAAATTGATGCCGCCGTTCTTATAGATGTACCGGAAGATGAAATAGTGAAAAGAATCAGTAACAGAAGAGTGTGCCCGAATTGTGGAAAGGTATATAATTTAATTACTTTAAAACCTAAAAATGATGAAAAATGCGATAATTGTGGAACTAAAATAGTTCAAAGAGATGACGATAAAGAAAATGTGGTAAGAGAAAGATATAGAATATACAGAAAAAATACAGAACCTGTAATAGAATATTATAGAAAAAATAACAAAATAGTTACAGTTAATGGGGTTCAGGATGTTGAAGAAGTTACAAAAGAGTTGTTTAATATGCTAAGGAGATTTCGCAATAATGATAATAATTAAAACAGATGAAGAAATAGTGAAAATGAGACGGGCAGGTAATAAGCTGGCCCGCCTCCTTGATGATTTAATTCCTTCTATTTTGAAAGAAGGCATTAATGGAGAAGATGTTGAAAAATATGTGTTAACTTATATGGATAAAGAAAATGCGATTCCTACCTTTAAAGGATACAATGGATATAGATATGCTATTAATTTTTCCCTAAATGAAGAAGTTGTACATGGGTTCCCCTTAAAAAGTAAAGTTTTAAAGAATGGGGATATAGTTTCTATTGATTGTGGATTAACATACAGTGGTTATATTGCTGATGCCGCACGCACCTATATAATTGGTGAAGTTTCCCAGAGAGAAAAAGAATTGGTTGATTCTACTAAAGAGTCTTTATATTTAGGGCTAAAAAAAGCCGTTGTAGGGAATACGATTGGAGATATAGGTTATGAGATTCAAAGTTTCATAGAAAGTAAGGGGTTTTCTGTAATAAGAGAATACGTAGGACATGGGGTTGGTAGAAGATTACATGAAGATCCGCAGATTCCTAACTATGGAGAACCAGGTAGAGGACCAAAAATTAGAAAAAATATGACATTAGCAATTGAGCCTATGGTGACTATGGGAAGTTATGAGGTAGATATTTTAGACGATGGATGGACAGCGGTTACTGTAGATAAATCCAAAGCAGCTCATTTTGAACATACCATTGCTGTAACTGACAATGGTCCTGAAATTTTGACTGTTTTAAAATAAAAGATTTGTTTTAAGTTTTAGCTAGATCCAAGATGTAGCCCTTCCTTCTGTTGGTACAAGATAGCGATCATCTTGAAAAAACATTTAATAAAGGTCAGAACCGAGAAGGTATTTTATAAAAATTGGACTTTAAAATATATAAAATATGGGTTTTAGAATTTTTGAAATTAGGAAAATCCCTTTAGGGACTTTAGAAATGTGAACTTTTTCTAAAAACGAGGTTTTGAATTTTAAACAAGTTCGATGCAGAACCCTCCGTCTTCTTTTTTGGTAAAAATACCGAAAAAGTTAAAGAAATAGCAAATTGATCAAAATCAGAATAGTGAAGGTATTTTTGAAAAACTAAACGCTAAAACGTTTATAGAATCTTAATTTCATAATTTCTAAAGTGGGTAAAAGTCCCTTAATAAGGAGGGAACAGATTGGCTAAAAAAAAAGATGTTATTGTGATGCAAGGTAATATTTTAGAATCTTTGCCTAATGCTACATTTAAAGTTAAGTTGGATAATGGGCACGAAGTTTTAGCACATATATCAGGAAAGATGAGAAAAAATTTTATAAAATTACTTCCAGGTGATAGAGTAACGGTGGAAGTATCAATTTATGATTTAAATAGAGGAAGAATAGTTAGAAGAGAAAAATTGAATAAAGCTTAAAAGTATTTTACAGGGTTATGATGAAGGAATTTATAGACAGTTGGAAATGTGAGTTTTTTAAGAATTTTAAAGACAGCTTAAAAAATTAGGTAAGGAGGAATAAAATTGAAAGTCAGAGCTTCAGTCAAAAAAAGATGCGAAAGTTGCAGGATTGTTAAAAGAGGGGGAAGAGTTTGGGTAGTTTGTTCGAAAAACCCAAAACACAAACAAAGACAAGGTTAAAGAAAATAAAATATTATCAATTTTTATATTCTTAATTTAGATTAAGAACAGGAAAATTTTAAAACATCAATGGAAAAAAAGGTTGAATTTTTAAGAATTGCAAGTATTATCTTGAAGGAGGATGAATTAATGGCACGTATTTTAGGAGTCGAAATTCCTGATAATAAAGCATTATTTGTAGGATTGACATATATATACGGAATAGGTAGAAAGACTGCTTTTGATATATTAAAAGCAGTTAATATAGATCCGAATAAAAAAGCTAAAGATTTAACAGACGATGAAATTTCCGCACTCACCCATTATATAAATGAGAATTACAAAATTGAAGGAGATTTGAGGCAAGAAGTTAACAGCAATATAAAAAGATTAATCGATATTGGTTCCTATAGAGGAAGAAGACATAAAGCAGGATTACCAGTGAGAGGTCAAAAAACTCATTCAAATGCAAGAACAAGAAAAGGTCCCAGATTAACAAAGATAAAGAAAAAATAATGCCTTTATTCAAGAAACGGTCAATTTAAAAGTTTATTTTTGAAAAATAGTTGAGAACTTTAGAAAAGGGAATTTTTTGAAAAATAAGTATTTGAAGTTTAAGTGGGTTTAGGGCGGAACTTTTACCAGATTTTAAAAATTTTAAGGAGGTTTATAAATAAATGGCAAAAAAGGGAGTTCAACAGAGAAGCAAAAAGAAAAAAGCAGCTCCTGAAAAAGCGGCAGTGCATATACATTCGACTTTTAACAATACCATAGTTACTTTAACAGATTTAGAAGGGAGACCAATTCTGTGGTCCAGCGGCGGTAACGTTGGATTTAAAGGTACCAAGAAGGGGACACCTTACGCTGCTCAAATGTCATCTGATAAAGTTGCAAAAGAAGCTTTAAATTTGGGAGTAAAAAGAGTAGATGTATACGTTAGTGGACCTGGTTCAGGAAGAGAATCAGCTATTAGAGCTTTACAAGCGGCTGGTTTAAATGTAGAAAGTATAAAAGACGTTACACCTATTCCACATAACGGATGTAGACCAAAAAAGAAAAGATTTTAATTAGGTATTAAGGAGGGAAATAATTTAATGGCAAGATATATTGGTCCATTAGAAAAATTATCGAGGCGTGAAAGAATTAACCTTTATTTAAAGGGCAAAAGAAGTTATACTGAGAAATCGGCTTTAAGAAAGAGAAATTTTGCCCCCGGTCAACATGGAAGGCAACCACAAAAGTTAACACAATATGCCGTACAATTAAGGTCTAAACAAGCTTTGAAAAGAATGTATGGATTAATGGAAAGACAATTCCGAAATACTTTTGAAAAAGCTGAAAAGAGCAGAACGGCAGAAACTGGAGAACTTTTGATGCAACTTCTTGAAAGAAGATTGGATTCTGTCGTTTTTCAGATGGGTTTTGCTCCAAACAGAAGAACTGCGAGACAAATAGTAACCCATGGACATATTTTAGTTAATGGTAAAAAAGTTAATATTCCTTCTTTTTTAATTAAAGAGGGAGATGTTGTAGAAGTTAAAGAGAAAAGTCGAAATATTCAACAAGTAAAAGATGGTTTAGAGTTAGTCCAAGAGGGTTATAGAAATATACCTTCATGGGTAAATGTCGATTTAGAAAATTTAAAAGGAACATTTGAAAGAGTTCCAAAAATAGAAGAAATGGATGTACCTGTAGAATTAACAAACATAATTGAGCTTTATTCAAAATAAAAAATTATAGTTTATAAATTTTATAGTCTAATTTTTTAACAATAAAATATCACCTCGCTCTTAAAGGGCAGGAAAGGAGGTGTACTCTAGATCCTAAAATGGGATCGGAGAATTTATGGAATTATTAATCAAACCTGAAAAATTTAGAGTTGTAGAGAAAAAAGAAGAAAAAGATTATAACTATGCAAAATATGAGTTATTTCCTTTAGAAAAAGGTTATGCTATAACTATAGGAAATGCTTTAAGAAGAGTTTTATTGTCTTCTATTCCTTCGTTGGCGATAACGGGTTTAAGAGTACCGGGAAAATTGCATGAATACGATACTATTGATGGAATTAAAGAAGATATTATAGAAATTTCTTTAAATTTAAAGAAAGTACAATTAAAAATAAATGATATAGATAAGTTGGCAGATATAGATCGTCCTATAATATTAACACTGAAGAAAAAATACAAAGCTTCTGAAATAATAAAAAGTGGAGATATAAAAACTCCAGCCGATATAGAAATTGCTAATCCCGAGTTTGTAATTGCTCATGTAAATAAAGATATGGAAGTGGATTTCGAACTTTATGCACAAGCAGGTAAAGGTTTTGTACCAGCTCAAGAGTTGGACTATCAAAGTGATATAGAATATATTTTTATTGACGGAGTATTCAGTCCTGTTCTTAAGGTAAATTATCTAACAGAAAATATTCGTGTTGGAAGAAGAACAGACTACGATAAACTTATACTTGAAATTTGGACGAAGAAAAATATTACTCCTACCGAAGCATTAAAAGAAGCAACAGAAACACTCATGGAACACTTTGATTTTATTTCCAAATTGTGGATGAAAGAGGGAGAAGTTGAAGGTATAGATGAGGCAATAGAAGTCTCTTCAAAAATGGAAGATGAGGAAGAATCAAAAGAATTTGAAGAAGATATATTTGGGTTACCCAAAGAATTAGTTGGGACTTTAATAGATTCGTTAGATTTAACAAAAAGAGCAAAGAATTGTTTGAAAAGAGAGAAAATAGAGACTATAGGAGAACTTTTAAAGAGAGGTCCAAATGATCTATTGAAGATAAAAAATTTTGGTAGAAAGTCTTTGGAAGAAGTGAAAAAAGAATTAAAAGAAAAGTTTGATATAGACTATGATAAACTTTATGAGTACGAAAGGGGGAACTCCTTCGATGAGGCATAGAGTAAAAACTAATAAACTAAATAGATATGCTTCTCATAGAAAAGCATTGTTAAATAATCTTGCAAGAAGCGTATTTGAATCAGAAAGTATTATAACTACTACTGCGAAAGCAAAAGCGGTAAGGCCTTTAGTTGAAAGAATTATAACAAAGGCAAAAGAAGCAAATTCGACTACGTCACCAGAAAGAAAAGTAGCTTTAAATAGAGATATAAACAGACATTTTAACGATAGGAAATTGGTCTACAAAATTGTTCATGAAATAGCTCCAAGATATGAAAACAGAAATGGTGGTTACACAAGGATACTTAAAATTGGTTATAGAAAAGGGGACGCTTCAGAACTATCGATACTTCAACTTTTACCTAAAGAAAAAGAAGCTTAATAAAAACCCTCAAAGAATGTTCTTTGAGGGTTTTTTAATAAACAGTAGGACTATAAGCCGGATTCTGTTTAGTTGGTCATTTATCTACGCGGTCTACCCGGAAGGCGGAGCATCAGCTCACTTGGCGGACTACCTATGGCCTTCCCATTTGACCTTGCTCAAGATGGAGGTTACCAAGCTATTAGATCACTCTAACACTGGTAGGCTCTTACCCTACCTTTCCACCCTTGCCAGTCGGCGGTTTCCGTTTCTATGGCCCTGTTCAAGGATCTCTCCTTCTGGCAGTTAGCCAGCATCTTGTCCTTAGAGTCCAGACTTTCCTCAAAATAGGCACGTATGCCTACTTGCGACCAACTGTCCTACTTTAAATAATCAAATAATTTTCCTTGATAACTGTTTCTCTTTTTCATTTCAGCTTCTATAATATTTAAAATCTGTATTTTACTTAAACCCCAGTTTCCATGTAACGTTCCTTCTTTTGGTGGATCAGCAACAAGTCTATGAATTACAACATTCGGATCTAAATATTCCAAAAAAATTATAGACCTATCAACAAAATCTTTCAAAGTCAAAGGTACAAATTCCCCAAGTTTATACATTTCCCCAAGTTTTGTATTTTCAACTATATATAAGGAATGAAGCTTTACTCCGTTTACTCTTAAAACAGAACTTATCTTTGCCATCTCAACAACATCTTCTATAGTATCTGTAGGAAAATCTATTATATAATGCAATATGATTTCCACATTTGCTTTTTTTAATCTATTTGTAGCATCGATAACTTCAGCCAACGTATGACCTCTGTTCATAAATTTCAATGTGTTGGGGTTAGTACTTTCAACACCAAGTTCAACAAAAACATCTAAGTTGTCTTTAAATTCTTTCAAAACTTCTATTGTTTCGTTTGAAATACAGTCAGGGCGTGTGGAAACATCTAAAGCAACTATTCTATCATCGATTAACGCTTTTTCATATCGAATTTTTAAAACTTTGGCAGGAGCATAAGTATTAGTATTAGATTGAAAATATACGATAAATTTATTAGCTTTTGATTGGTACCTTGAGATCATATTTTTAACTTGATTCTCTATGCTTGTTTGAGATGAAAAAGCAGCAAAACCACTCCCTGTTGAATCACAGTAGATACATCCGCCTTTACCTTTTTCTCCTGTTTTGTTTGGACATGTAAAGCCTGCGTTTATTGGTAGCCTTTGTACCCTTTCACCGTATCTATTTTTAAGATATGTGCTCAATCTATTGTATAAATCCAAAAATATCACCATCTATTCAACTGAAGTATTAAATCGTTTACAACAGACCTTTTTGGTCCATAAACAACGAAAAACATATTTTGAAATCCTTTATACCACGCACTTAATTGCATTTTCATGTATTCTATATTGAATTCGCCATATAAAAAAGGAATTGCCGAAAAAGCTGCAGTTAAGCCATTAGAATAGTCATTAACAAAAGTATACCAAAAATTTAGCAACGTAAAAGGATTATTAAAGTAAATTATATGTACTTCGTATATGTCGCTACTTTTTAAAAAGGTTATCTTTAGGTGCTCTGTATTATCAGGTAGAGTAGATTCTAAAACAGTTCCATTTCTTGTAACTATTCTTTCCAAATCTTCATAGCCATTTGGAGAAAAATCTATATATTTATCAATGCCTTTACCTGCAGTTATCGTTGGTATTATAATTAGAAGAAAAGTTAAGGCTATTATGCTTATTTTCAAGTGTTTTGTAATAATTATAAAATTGTTCATAAATTTTCTCCTCGCCTTCTTTTAAAGTAAGAAACTTACCATCAAAGTAAAGCCATTTTCCAGCTGCCATACTTGCATACACATTTTTCGGATTAACAGAATAAACAATATGAGATTTCAACTTAGACAAATCATTTGGGAAAAACTCAAGGGAATTGATATCAAGTACAACTAAATCTGCTTTAAATCCAGGTTCTAACCTTCCTAATTTTTCTTCTAAAGCGAAACCTCCGTTTTCCCAAGCCATTCGAAGAATTTCTTCTACATGAAATTTATCTGGACCATATTTATATTTTTGTAAGATAGCTCCTATTTTCATCTCGCTAAATAAATTTAAAGAGTTATTACTTGCAGAACCATCTGTACCAAAAGTTACGTTAATACCTTTTTCCAACATTTTCACTATTGGGGCGATACCATTTCCCAATTTCATATTACTTGTTGGGTTATAAGCTACATTAACTTCGCTTCTTGAAAGAACTTCTATATCTTTTTCATCTGCATAAACACAGTGTGCACTTATAGTAGGAACTTCAAACAAACCAGTATTTTCTATATCAATTAAATTGTATAATTGCTTTTCATTTGTAGATTCTAAAAGATGAATTTGAACATGAGTTTGATATTTTTTTGCAAGTTTCGCAACTTCTTTAAGTTTATCTATGGGAACTGTATAGGGGGCATGAGGTCCAAATCCTATGTAAATTCTATCGTCTAAACCATTATATTTTTCATAAGTTCCTATGTTTTCATTCAGCCTTTTTTTCCATCCCTCGGGTGTATCGTAAGATAGCCCTCTTGAAATATATGCTCTAATACCTAAGTCGTAAGCTGCTTTAGCTACGCTATCTGTGAACATGTACATATCAACAAAAGTTGTTATACCGTTAGAAATCATTTCTAAAATAGAAACCATCGCACCATAATACGCCATTTCGCTTTCTAAAAGATCTTCCCTTGGAAACATGTATTTAAATAACCAATCATCTA
Organism: Petrotoga sp. 9PWA.NaAc.5.4; assembly: GCF_002895485.1. Classification (NCBI taxonomy): domain Bacteria; kingdom Thermotogati; phylum Thermotogota; class Thermotogae; order Petrotogales; family Petrotogaceae; genus Petrotoga; species Petrotoga sp. 9PWA.NaAc.5.4. The sequence goes on along the minus strand of NZ_AZRK01000001.1, from coordinate 215,955 downwards.
TAGATACATCATCTGCTAATCCTCGAAAATAAGACATAACAGAATGAGTATGAGCGTTAATAAATCCAGGAACAATTAACTTTCCGGATAAATCAAATTCTTCAACATTTTCAATCCCTTGTTCTCTTTTATTTGTTATTTCTACGGGTATTAAATCTTCAATTTCATCTTTGTCTATTAAAATGTTCATTTTTTCAACATCATCGTCGGCACTAATCAAAACATAGGCATTTTTTAACAACTTTTTAGACATAGTTTTTCAACTCCTTAGGCTTTTTCAAGATAATTATACTATAAAAACTGATAGAATAATTTTTAAATCAAAATGCAATTTAATTAATAAAAAATAGAATTTTTCTTTATAATATAAATTACAATGATTACAATATATATTAAATGAAATATTTAATTTAATATAATAACAATTATAACAACAATAAATTTTTTATTATATTAAACGAAAAGGCTATAATAATATAAAATATTAGTTTTTATCTTGTTTACAAAAATAGTAAAAAAATAACAAAAAATACTTTAATGTTGCAATTGTGATTGATATGTGATATAATAAAAATTGAACAGCCTTTTTATAAACAGAAATTTAAAAATAATTTAAATATTTTATCAAAGAATTAGTTTTTTGGTAGTTAAAATTTTAAGAACTATTTAACGGGGGTGATTTAAGAATGAAAAAGTATTTTTATGTTGTTGTTTTACTGATTTCTCTATTTGTTGTTTCTGCATGCGTGCCTTTATTTAATAATCCGCCGAACAAACCTTCGAATCCTTATCCTGTAAATGGGGCATCAAATATTCCAGTAAATGTGACTTTACAATGGCAAGCAAGTGATCCTGATGGAGATACGTTGAAATATGATTTATATTTTGGTGAACAAAGTAATCCTCCTCTTTTTAAATCAAATTTAACATCGAAATCTTATGGACCTTTGGAGCTTGAAAACGATAAGACATATTATTGGAAAGTTGTAGCAAAAGATCCTAACGGAAAAACTGCCACCGGCCCTGTTTGGAGTTTTTCAACTATTGCTCTTGAACCAATTCCGGCTTCACTCATTGTTGTTAGTTTTAACACAGGTTCGGCAGTTGAAGGAGCCACTGTTGTTATCAAAAATGGGGAAGATGTTTTGGCACGAGGCACAACAAATGAAAAAGGCGAAGTAACTTTCAATGTTAGAGGTTTTCCAGAAAAAATAGACGTAGAATTGAAAAAGCAAGGATATGCTTTAAGCAAGATTGAGGGATTAAAAGTAGAAGATATTGTGGATAATTTTAAAGAAGTTCAACTAAGAACTGCTAAATTATCTACAGACCCTGATACCCAAACTTTCCCTGAAGTTACTCTCAGTTTTTTTGATTTGCAAGGTAACGAATTAGATATCACCAATATTACAGGAAGTTTCACGTTAAGAGTTGATGTTGAGACAGATAATCATCCGAGTGTTATTTACGCTAAAATAGGAAGTGTTCCGGGTTCAGGCTCTTTGGGAGAGCGATATATTGCTTCAGATACAAAAACAGCTACATTTACGATTGATATTTCAAATTTTTATGGAGAAAATCCTTTATATGTTGTATTTTATGATTATAATGACAATAGAGTAGAAAAGATAGAATACATAACAATAACTAAAGAAATCGAAGAAGTTGAAGGAGCACTCTTTGTTCCTATAAGTCCAGTAGATTTTGGATATGTTGGCATAGTATCTTATACAAGGAATCAAGGAGTAGAATTTTATAACAACGATAAACTATTAAAAATAGTTTCTGATAAGTTTGATTTTAATGGCGCTAATGACTTACCACAAGATTTTGAACCATTAAAAAATTTTGGTACAGGGATAGAAGCTGCACCACAAGGAACTAACTTATGGATAGAAATAAGCTGGTTTGATTATGACACATTGTATTACTACGGACTTGTTGGGCCAAATGTTGTTCGTCCAGATGGATATAACGTTTATAGATCTTTTGACGGAGTTAATTATAGAAAAATAGCTACTGTAGGATCTGGTTATTATTTAGATCCATCAGCACAAAACGAAGCAGGTAAAGAAGTATGGTATGCCGTCACTTCCTACAAAGGAAATGAAGAAAGTGAACTTGTTAAATTAGGTTCAGTTGTTCCTCTTGATAGTTTTAACGTTAATTTAAGGTCACCAGCAGATAGAGAAACAAACGTTTCAAGACAACCAACCTTTGTTTGGGAACCCACAAAAGAGTTAATTTCTCCTGAATCTGTTGTTGAGTACTACTATACAATGTGGGTATACGATTTAGTACAAAGTGAAAATTATATTTTCCCAGGGATTTTAGAAGGCTCTACTGTTTACATGTACGATTTTGCAACAGTAGGAGCTGCAGAAGTTTCTGTAACTTTTAAAGGGAATGAAGGAAGCCCTGAATATGAAGATTTAAGTTGGTTCTTATATTTGCCTTCTGGAATTTATTATTATGGAGATAATAAATTGGAAGCTGGTAAAACCTATGACTGGGGAGTAGATTACGCATACGCTGTGTCTTATGATTCAGATAGTTTGGCATATTCTATAGCAATAGACTATGGTTGGGGTATAGATCCTTTTGGAGGAGTAATGCCTGAAATGCATAATGAATTTACAACTGGAAATAATTGAGAAAGGGGGTAAGACAAAATGAAAAAGAGATTTTCAATAATAGTTGTTTTAGCTGTTTCTTTGGTTTTTATAATTTCAGGTTGTATGAACTTGAATGCAATATCTGATTATGATAATAATCTAAACGATAATTCTGTTTCAAATCTAAATAATTCAAGAATATATATTCCGACTTTTATAGAACTTCAAGGTCGCGAATATAACGATAATGAATTAGTTGTTGGTTATGAAGAAGGAAAAAGAGACGAAGCAGTAAAGGAGTTATTGTCAAAATTTAAAGATGAGAAAGGTGCGAAAGTTGAAAAAGAAATACCTGAACTTAATGCAGTACTTATAAAATTAGACACAAGTGTTATGGATGTAAATAAAGCTTTTGAGATTATTAAAAATGAAAAGATAGATGGGATAAGATACATCGAACCAAATTATACCGATAGAAGATTAATTCCTGTAATTAAAGGCCAAGATCCTCAAATTCAAAGAAACAATTCTATACAGCTCAATAACAATGTCACTCCAGAAACAACAGATCCGTTTAGAAGCTTCCAATATGCTCTTGACCGATTAGAAGCCGAAACCGCTTGGGCTTCCGCAACTGGAGAGGGAGTAATAGTTGGATTATTAGATACAGGTACAGACGGCACTCATCCTGATTTAGAAGGTCAATTAGTGCAAGGTTACGATCCTTATTATAGAAGGACAATTGCGCCCAATATAGATTCTGATTCAGACGGTCATGGAACGCATACAGCTGGAATAATAGCTGCTAAAAGAAATAATGATATAGGAATATCAGGATTAGCACCAGATGCTAAGATTATGCCTATTAGAATCTTTAGACCTAGTTATGTGGGCGACTATGCAGTCGCTGACGGAATAGTATGGGCTGTAAATAACGGAGCAAACGTCTTATCAAACAGTTGGGGTGGTGGAGGATATTCCAACATACTAAAAGATGCATTTGATTACGCTCTTATGAATAACGTAGTGGTTGTTGCATCTGCTGGTAATGATACTACTGATCAATTCTGGCATTACCCATCAGCATTTACTGGAGTAATAGGTGTTGCAGCAAGTAATGCAAGAGATGAAGTTACTTCTTTTTCTTCAAGGGGAGAATATGTCTCTGTAGCAGCTCCAGGTGACAACGTAATTTCATCTATTCCGGTAAGACTTGCTTCAAGTGAAGGAATAGAAGGAGTAGGTGGGAAAGAACCTTACGCTTATTGGGCAGGTACTTCTATGGCGGCTCCTTATGTTTCTGCTTTAGCAGCGTTATTGAAAGAAAAATATCCAGATGCAGATGTTTATCAAATAAGAAAGATGATAGAAGAAGGAGCAGAAGATATAGATGTTTCAGGTTATGATACTGCTTCAGGCTATGGAAGAATAAATGCCGCGAACTCTCTTAATCTTGACCCAAATGAATATAAGGGCGGTATTCTAAGAGTAGAAGCAAAAACTAAAAAGGGTGGCTATTATTTACCCGGCGTTAACATTACTTTAGAAAATAAAGAAACGGGTAAAAGATATTATGGCAAGACTAATAATGAAGGTTACGAATTATTTGCTTGGATAGAGCCGGGAGAATACAAAATAATTATAGGTGGCCCAGAGTATTTATATGCATATGCACCTAATTACAGAATGGCAGAAGCGCTTAGTTATACAAATAAAGTTACTGTAGAACCTCTCTCAGAAGACATACCAACAATATATACTCAAACAACAATATATACTCAAGAATTTGAAACTACCCAGTTTAAAGCAAAACTAACAAGCGACCTTCCATTCCCAGGAAGTTTATCTGTTTTATTATTAGATCAAGATTTTTATATTGTGGAAGCTTTTGATATAAGAAGTTACGAGAAAATAATTATTGATTTATTACCTTATATAGAAGAGAGCGGTCATTATTATTTAGTTTATGATTATGAAGGAGATATACCTGAAGAAAAAATAATTGCAAAGGAAGATTTCGAAGATGGTGATTTAGAACATGAGTTCTTTAACTGGGAAAGTGGCGGACATGCAGAACCCTATATAGAAGTAATTGATGGAGCTAAAGTTCTGAAATTTGGAAATATTAATGATAATCAAAAAAGTTGGGTAGAAACAACATTTACTGTTGATACTGTCGCTTCATTGTCTTTTAAGGTTAAAGTATCTTCGGAGAATAATTATGATTGGTTTAAAGTGTATGTAAATAATGTTGAAAAGTTGCGTTTAAGTGGCGAACAAGATTGGATGACTTATAGTGTTTTATTAGATAGTGGGAGCCACACCGTAAGATTTGCGTATGAAAAAGATATTAGTCTGTCTGTGGGTGAAGATACGGCGTGGTTAGATGACATTGTAATAGCTAAACCATTTGGTATAAGTGGAGAGATAACAATAAATAATAATAATATTCCAGTAGCAATTCCTATAAATAATCCTGGTTTTGGATTTATAGATGAATACGGTGGATACGGCGTTCCTTGGACAATATTTTAAGTTATAGCTTTAAATAAAGTTGGGGCCTAAAGGTCCCAACTTTAATATTTTTTATATATTTTTGATGTATAATTAAATGATAATTGCAGGCATTTTATAAATAAAAAATTTTCAAAAATTAAAGTTTTGGATTTATAATGGAGTTAAGTTGAAGACTATATTTTAATTAAAGATTTTAGGAATTGGGAATTTTTTAAAAATAAGCATTTGAATTTAAAATGGGTCCAGGGCGGAGCCCTCTTTCCCACCTTTGGTACAAGTACCGAAAAAGTTAAAAGAATTAAGAATTAGTAAAGATTAGAGCTATGGAGGTATTTTTGAAAAAATTTAAAACTAAAATATTGGCAAAACTTAGATTTTAGAATTTCTAAAGTGACTATTTACTATTATACGAGGAGGAGATATTATGAATTTTAATCAAATATTTATGATTGTTTTGATGACTGGAATTATTTTAGGGACAGGATATTTTTTGTATTCTTCATCAGAGGAAAAACTTATTGAAGAAGAAGTTGGAAAAAATACTGATGAATACATAGAAAAAAATGATCTTATATTCGATGAATCACAAGAAAAAGGAGAGAAGGCAATGAATTATGAAATTGTCGAATGTTTTGTAAGAAGTCAAACACCTGATGTATTGATTTATCAAAATAATGTACCAGTCACCGATGTAAAGAAAGTTCCTTTTATTATCTGTATAAGTGCTGGAGAAAAAAGGACAGGAGGTTATGTTTTGAATCTAAATAGTATAGGGATTGATGAAGATAATAAAAAAATACTGATAGAATTATTCTTAAAAACGCCAGGAAAAGGTGAAATGGTAACTCAGGCGCTTACATATCCTTCCATAGGAATTGAGATTAATGAAACATTGGTAGAAGGTGATTGGGAAGTAATCGCTAAAATTGATCAAAAAAATACCCAATCTTTAATATTAACGAAAAAGTTTTCTTATATTTTAATTGATTAACGTATTAATTTATCAAATATATTGTATTTATCCCTTTAAAAAGAGAATTTGTTTAATTCCTTTTAAAGGTTGCTTTTACTAATCTCTTGATTTAAAAGTTATGATAATAAAAGAATACAAATTGGACCAATTATGTAATTGTGAATTAATGTTGGTTATAATAAATTTACAGATAATTCTCTTCCAAATCTTCAACTCAATGCCTTAATTGCGAATTCTTTTTCAGCTTCATGTTTACCTTTTTCGATACCTTCTTTCATTCCTTCTTGTCTTAATGATTGTTTATCTTAAGTTTTTCATTAAATATCTGTAAGCCATGATTTTAAGGGATGTAAAGACTATATGTGAGTGTGTCATATCAATTAGTTAACATACATATTTGAATTTTTATCGAATAAATAGTATAATTGTTATTAGGTTATTTTTATGGAGGTTAAAAATTGAAGAAGTATAACTTTGATTATTTTCGTTCATTGAATCTGATCGTTTATTTTGCTGTAATTGTTTTGTCAAATATTTTTGTTGGTTTTTTGATAGGATATTTAATAACTAAATTTACAGGACAGCAAATATGGATAGTTTTGTTGATATTTTTAGGTATGATTTCGGGATTATATTCGGCAGTAAAAGAGCTTTTGAAAGAGGCTGAAAAATATGACAGAGCTGAAAAAGAAGCTCAAAGAGTTAATAATAAAAACAGTAATAATAGTAGCGATTGAAACTGTGACACTTTCTTTTTTCTTTTCTTATGAATCTTTGTGGGTGCTTTGGGGCGGATTAGGAGCTATTTTAGGGTTTTATTCTTTGGCAGAAGAGATTAAAAAAATGGAAGTTGGTTCAAAAGTAAGAAAGATTTTGCCGGGATTTTTTCTTAGATATCTTTTATATGGCATAATTTTGGGTATTGCAGCCTATAATTCTTTGACCGCGTTAATGTTAAGCTTTTTAGGTTTAATCAATATGAAAGTTTCTGTTTACCTTTCTTATAAATAGATTGTATAGCTGAAGTATCTTTAAAATAAAGGTTTTTTAAAAATAAGCATCTGAGTTTAAGGTGGGTTTATAACAAGGGAGAGATTTTTGAAAAAATTGAACGTTAAAATATTCATAGAAACTGAATTTCATAATTTTTAAGATAGTAGAAGTTAAGGAAGAGGAGGTGCGTGAGTGACAACTGAGAGACTAAAAAATATGACTATCTTTTTTTTCATTCTTTATATTGGGTTAGGGTTAGTAAATTTATTTATATTCGAAATGAATTTAGAAGGTGTAGGTCAAAGTTGGATTGTTTCTTTTGGGAAAGGTGGTTTTTTTGGTCAAATAAATCCTATGACGTTGATAATGTCTTTTTCTGTGATGTTTATCCTTCTTTTATTTGCGCGAAGTGTGAAATTTGAAAGGATTCCTGGAAGGTTACAGGCAGCGGTTGAAAGTTTTTTTGATTTTTTTTGGGAAATCACAGAAGAAGTTGTTCCAAATCCAAAATATAGAAAACATACCTTTGTTATAGCTACTACGTTTTTTTTATACATAGTTGTGTCAAATGTTTTAGGGGGTATTCCTGGAATAAATGTTGTTCCTATAGCTGACGGTCTTAAAGTACAGTTGTTTACAGATACATGGTATCCTCCTACTTCTGATTTAAATGTGAACCTAACATACGCAATAATGGTTTTGATAATAAGCCATTTTTTTGCTATAAGATCAAAAGGAATTGGGAAATGGTTTAAATCGTTACTTGAACCAAATCCGATAATGTTTCCTATAAACATTGTTAGTGAAATCGCAAAGCCAATATCTCATTCTTTTAGGTTATATGGTAACGTAGTGGGAGGAGGTATGTTGGTTTTAATTATAAGTAGTTTGATAAAATATTTTGTAATGCCAGTGTTTCTTTGGGCTATTTTTGGATGGTTTTTTGGAATAATTCAAGCGTTTGTATTTTCTTTATTAACTATAGTTTATATTGGTACTATGTTGGATTAGGTTTTATATTAGCGATTTTTAAGCTTTAATTATAATATCAACAAAATGTAAGTTTTAGAAATTATAAAAGAATATTATAAAAAGCAAGGGAGGAAAAGAGATGGATCTAAGTTCAATGCTTCAAACTTTAATTGAAAACGGTGGATATGTAGGATGGGGACTTTATTATTTAGGTAAATTGTTAGGGGCAGGAATTGCAATGGGAATAGGAGCTATTGGTCCTGGATTGGGTGAAGGTCAAGTTGGAGCTCATGCTATGGATGCTATGGCGAGGCAGCCCGAACTTGCTGGTACAATAAGAACAAATATGATTTTAGCTGATGCTATTGCTGAGACAACGGGTCTTTACTCGTTGGTCGTTGCTTTAATATTGTTGTTTGTTCTTCCATAAACATGTAAATATATTTTGGGAAAATATAAAGAAAGATCCCTGAAGGGGTGATTTAATGTTATCTTTTAATCTTACTTCGATAGTTAATTTAGTGGGTTTTATAGCTTTTATGCTTTTAATGTATAGGTTATTGTATAAGCCTTATTTTGATATTACGGATAAGCGTAAACAAGAAGTTGAAAAGAATTTGAATGAGGCTGAGAAACTTAGGTTAGAAGCACAGGCTAAAAAAGAAGAATTAGATAAGCAATTATTGGAAATAGAAGATAAAAGGCATGAAATTATTGAACAAGCGAATGAGCAGGCAAAATTAATTTTAAAATCTACGCAGGAAGAAGCAGAAAATCAACGTAAAAATATTTTGGAGAAAGCCGAAAAGGAAGCTGAAGAGATAAAAGAAAATGCTGTGAAAGATTTACAGTCAAAGTTAATTGCATTATCGCTTAGCATTTCTTCTATGATACTTAAAGAACAAATAGACAAACAAAAAAATGAAGAAATAGTTAGAAGAGCAATAAAAAGCCTTCAAGATAAAGGGGACTTATGATGAAAGCTTCTTATTATTTAGCCTCTAAATATGTGTATGCTTTTTTAGAGGTTTTAAGAGAAAGCGGGGAAATTGAAAACCTTGATAATTTTGTAGAAGCTTTTCAAAAAATTGTAGAAACTGTCGAAAAAGACGAATCAATTAGAGACATCGTTTATAGCCCTTTATTACCTTATGATTATATCGTTGATAAGCTTTTAGAAATAAGCGGGTTAAATAATAATATTTTTCGTAATTTTTTACGTATATTGGTTCAGAAGCGTAGGCAACAGTTAATCCCTCTTATTAGCAGTATTTTACACGAAGAAAGTTTGGAATTAAAAAAGGTTGTAGAAGTTAAGATTGTATTATCAAAGAAAATTTCAAATGAATTGTTGAAAGATATCAAAAACGTTATTCATAATAAAACCGGAAGAAAAATAAAGTTAATAACTGAATATAATGAAGAAATCATAGGTGGATTACAATTATACATTGGTGACAAATTTTTTGATTATTCTGTTAAAGGATTTTTGGAAAACATACAGTCTGCCTATGCACCGACTGCTGGAGGTGAATTTTTTGAGGGTTAACCCAGATGAATTGACAAAAGTAATTGAAGAACGCATAAAGAGTTATGAGAGTGGCGAAATAAAAGAAATTGGATGGGTAATGCAAGTCAGTGATGGTATAGTTAGGGCATATGGTTTAAAAGATGTTATGACAAATGAATTAGTTGAAATAGAAGCTTCTAATGGAACGAAAGTTTATGGTATCGCTATGAATTTAGAAGAAGATAATGTGGGTATAATAACTTTAGATGATTACAAAGGTATTAAAGAGGGAGACAAATTAATTAGGACAAAGCGAATTATAGAAGTGCCTGTTGGAGAAAGTTTATTAGGAAGAGTCGTAAATCCTTTGGGAATCGCTCTTGATGGTAAAGGTGAAATCAAAGCAAAAGATTTCTATCCTATAGAAAGGAAAGCAATGGGAGTTATTACAAGAAAACCTGTTGATACTCCTGTTCAAACTGGGATAAAAGTTTTAGATGCTTTAATTCCAATAGGTAGAGGTCAGAGAGAATTAATAATTGGAGATAGACAAACAGGGAAAACTGCAATTGCTGTTGATACTATTATAAATCAGAAAGGCAAAAATATGTATTGTGTATATGTGGCTATTGGTCAGAAAGCTTCTGCTTTAGCTCGAACAATCGATAATTTGGAAAAGTATGGTGCCATGGATTATACCGTTATTGTAGCAGCTGATGCATCTGATCCTGCCTCACTTCAGTATATAGCTCCTTATGCAGGAGCCGCAATTGGAGAATATTTTATGTTTAATGGAGAGGATGCATTAGTTATATATGACGACCTTTCTAAACATGCAGCGGCTTATCGTGAGGTCTCTTTACTATTGAGGAGGCCACCTGGAAGGGAAGCTTATCCAGGAGATATTTTTTATTTACATTCGAGATTGTTGGAAAGAGCTTCAAGATTAAACGAAGAACACGGAAATGGTTCTTTAACTGCATTACCAATAGTAGAAACTCAAGCTAATGATATTTCTGCATATATTCCCACCAACGTTATATCTATAACAGACGGTCAAATTTATTTAGAGCCGAGCCTTTTTAATGCTGGAATTAGGCCGGCTGTCAATATCGGATTATCAGTTTCAAGGGTTGGTGGAGATGCACAAACAAAAGCAATGAAAAGAGTTGCTGGCTCTTTGAAGTTGGATTTGGCACAATATAGAGAGTTAGAATCATTTACTCAATTTGCAGCTGATCTTGATGAGTCTACTAAAAAACAATTAATTAAAGGTGAAAAACTAACTGAATTGATGAAACAACCGCAATATTCTCCAATGGAATTAGAAGAGCAGGTAACGATAATATATGTTGCAACACAAGGTTATTTAGATCAAATACCTACTGAAAAAATAGGTAGTTTTGAGAAGCAGTTTATTTCATATGTGAAAGAAAATTATTCGAATACTTTGAAGAAAATAAAAGAAACAAAAGATTTGACTGAAGAGGTAAAAAATGAATTAAATCAAGCGGCATCGAAGTTTTTGAAAGTTTTTAAATAGTTTGGTGGTGATTTTAAATGAGTCGAGGTAATTTAAGAAGTATAAAAAGAAGAATAGCTTCGACAGAATCAACAATGCAGATAACAAGGGCTATGCAAATGGTTGCTACTGCAAGGCTCAATAAGATACAAAAACAGTGGGATACAGTTAAAAATTATGCTTACTATTCTGAAAAGATTTTAGAAAAAGTACCAGTAAATGAAGATAGCTTTTATACTCAAGATGGAGAAGGAACTCTTGTTTTGCTTATAACTCCAGAAATGGGATTAGCAGGTTCTTTTCCAGGTGATTTGACAAGAGAAGCGTTAAGCTTAAAATCAAAATTAACAGATTTTAAAGGATATTTTGTTATTGGAACGAAAGGATATTCGGCATTGAAAAATGAAAAAATTTTTTTAAATAGGACTAACATATACGATATACCAAAAATTGATCATGCGGAATATTTGGTTGAAGATATGTTTGAAATTATGAGAGAGAATAATATAAAAAGAGTTAAGGTTGTTTATGGTAAATTAAGGAATGCATTGGTTCAGTTGCCTCAAGTTTTTGATTTACTTCCAATAAAAGGGAAAAATGAAAAGTTGGATGCAAGGTATGAATATGAACCGATGGAGGAAGAAGTTTTTGAGCAAGCGGCTTATTTTTATGTTTTGTCAAAAATTTATCTTTTCTTGTTTGAAACAAAATTGAGTGAGTTCCATGCGAGACAGAATGCTATGAAAAATGCAACTGATAATGCTCACGATTTAATAGAAGAATTGAACCTTGAATATAATAAGCAAAGGCAAACATCAATTACCCAAGAATTGATAGAGATAGTTAACGGTGCAAATATGCAATAGGAGGTAATTTAATGCAAGAAAAAACAGGAACGATAGTTAGCATAATTGGCCCTGTAGTGGATGTAAGGTTTTCTGCTGGGGAATTACCTAACATTTTCGATGCTTTAAAAGCGAGAAATATTTATACTAACGAAGAAATTGTTTTAGAAGTTGAACAATTAATAGGTGATGATACAGCAAGATGTGTTGCTATGGATTCTACTGATGGATTAAAACGTGGACAAGAGGTTATAAATATGGGTAGTCCAATAAAAGTTCCAGTAGGCCAAGATACATTGGGAAGGATGTTTAATTTATTAGGTAATCCTATAGATGAAAAGGGAGAAGTGAAAGGTGAAGATTATTGGCCCATACATAAAGCTCCTCCTCCTTTAAAAGATCAGGATACACGAATAGAGATTTTAGAAACCGGCATAAAATGTATAGATCTTTTAGCCCCTTTTCCACGGGGAGGTAAAATAGGATTTTTTGGTGGAGCTGGAGTTGGAAAAACAGTTTTGGTTATGGAATTGATAAGGAATATAGCTAAGGAACATCAAGGTATCTCAGTGTTTGCAGGTGTTGGAGAAAGGACAAGAGAAGGTAACGACCTTTGGCTTGAGATGAAAGAGACAGGAGTTATAGATAGTACAGTGTTAGTGTTTGGACAAATGAATGAACCACCGGGAGCAAGGTTTAGAGTTCCTTTAACTGCCCTTACTATTTCTGAATATTTTAGAGATATACAAAAAAAAGATGTTCTGTTGTTTATTGATAATATTTTTAGATTTGTACAAGCTGGTTCGGAAGTTTCCGCATTGCTTGGAAGAATGCCTTCTGCAGTGGGTTATCAGCCTACCTTGGCTACGGAAATGGGGCAATTACAAGAAAGAATTACTTCGACTAAAGATGGATCTATAACTTCTGTTCAGGCTATATATGTTCCTGCAGATGATTTCACTGATCCTGCGCCAGCTACAACTTTTGCTCACTTAGATGCAAATATTAACCTTTCAAGAAAGCAATCTGAGTTAGGGCTTTATCCCGCAGTTGATCCTTTGGATTCAACTTCGAAAATGTTAGATCCAAATATTGTGGGAGAGGAACATTATTTGGTTGCAAGACAAGTTAAAGAGGTATTACAAAGATATGAGGATCTTCAAGATATTATAGCTATACTGGGTATAGAAGAGCTTTCTGAAGAAGATAGAAAAGTTGTTAATAGGGCTCGAAGGATTCAAAGGTTTTTAACTCAACCTTTTTTTGTTGCTGAGCGGTTCACTAATTATTCTGGTAAATATGTAAACGTTGAAGATACAATAAAAGGTTTTAAAGAAATTCTTGAAGGAAAATACGATGATTTACCAGAAAATGCTTTTTATATGGTTGGTACTATAGAAGAAGCAGTAGAAAAAGCTAAAAAGTTGTAAGTAGAATTTTTTAAAATTTAAAGGTTGGTGATTCTAATATTTAAACTTAAAATAGTTACCCCGGAAGGAACAAGGTTCGAAGATGAAGTTGAATATGTAGAACTCGCTACAAAAGAAGGATATATGGGTAGTTTAACCAATAGGCTTCCTTTTGTAGGAATGTTGAGAATTGCTCCATTAACTATAAAAATAGGCAATCGGAACGAAGTTTTTGCGGTTCATGGGGGTATAGTAGAGATGAACGGTGTAGAAATGATCGTTGTTACTACTGCTGCCGAAAAAGCTGAAGACATAGATATTGAAGCTGCTAAAAGAGCTATAGAAAGAGCTCAAGAAGAGCTCAAAGCAAGTGAAGATAACTTTAAAAAGATAAAATTACAAACAAGGATAGAAAAGAATTTGCTCCGAATGAATGTCTCAAAAAATAGATAATTTGTTCTAAATAAGATTTATCTTAGATTTTATTTGATTAAGGTCGTTATAATTTGTTTCTAAGTAATTATTTTTTATAGTTTTTAAATGACCCATATTGAGAATAATTTTATTTTTATCTGCTTTAACAACAATTTTTTCGTCAAAGATTGCGGGAGTATATATGTTTTTATCTGTTATGACGTAAGAAAGTAAGATGTTTGAAACATCTTGATTGAAAAAATTAGAATAACTATTGACAAAGATAATATCTATTTCTTGCATTTTCAAAGTCATTAAAACTGCAGGATTGGCTAATTCTTCAGGAAGAAGAAAAGAGATCTTGTTAGAATTTATTGAAAAAACTCGGTTTTTTAAACTTTTTTCCAAGTTTATATAGTTACAGTTATTATTAAATAATTTGATAATGTTGTTTTTTTCAAAAATTATTAAAAATACTCCGTAAATATTTGTCAACTCGTTTATTAAAGTTAATTTTTTGCGATGAATTTTGTTGTTAGTAGAATATAGAAAAACATAGAATCCTTCGTTTATACCTTCGGCGAAGGATTTTATAAGTTTTATGGGACTTAGATTATTTATAGCATAAATTCCAATAGTATCTTTATCGTTAATTCTCGTGTCGTTTATTTTTTTTAATGATTGAAAAATAGTACTTTTTAATTTTATATAATGTAATTTTAAAAAAAATTGGTTGCTTTTCATTTTTTTACCTCATAACTTTAACATCAAAAGAATGCAAAGTTTCTTTTAGATCTGATAAATACTTTCCAAAAGTGAACATGTAATTTCCTTTCTTTTCATAATCTAAAAACACATATATTGCATTTTTAATAACAAATTCATTTTTATAATTTGGAATAATGTAAGATATTTTTGTTACGCCATTATTATTGTTGATTATCAAAGAAGGAATATTAACTTTTCTTACGTTTGAATGTATATGTGAATAAATTTTATCTATTATATTATTTGAAAATTCCATAGAAAAAACTATAAGATCAACTTTGTAAATAAGACTCAAAAAATAAAATTCAAAATTCAAAACATCTTTAGTAAAACCAAAAGATATCAAAATATCTTTTTCGCTCATAAATCTATTATCTTTATTTAAATAAGTTTTATTACTGTTTATATAACATTCAATATAGTCTCTATTTAATAAACCAACAACCTCAGTCTGGCTGTATAATGACCAGCCTGAGGTTGAAAGCATTATATCTAAATCGACGAATTCCAAAGCATTTAAAGGATTTCCAACATAGATTTTCATTTTCCAAATTTTTCAAAGAAAGTTTTATATGCCAAATAAGTTTCAAAGATATCCGCCTTAGATGCAACCTCATATGGTGAGTGCATACCTAAAAGCGGGACTCCTGCATCCAAAACATCCAAGCCCTTCTCTGCAAAAAACAACGCAATTGTGCCTCCTCCACCTCTGTCTACTTTTCCCAATTCACCTGTTTGCCAACTAATGTTTTCCTGATTAAAGAGGTTTCTTATTTTACCTACTAATTCAGCATTGGCGTCGTTTGTCCTTGCTTTTCCTCCAGATCCTGTGTATTTCATCAACGTTATTCCATATCCTAATCGAGGAGCATTTGAAAGGTCGTGAGCTTCTTTATAATTTGGATCTACTGCAGCTGAAACATCGGCGGATAAGAGTGTGGAATTTGCAAGAACATCATTAATGTCCTTACCTTTTTCGTGTTCATTTGCTAAGAACATAATCTTATTAATTACGTTTATCCAAAAATGATTTTTTGCTCCGGTATTTCCATCACTGCCTATTTCTTCTTTATCCACTAACAAAACAGCCGGACTTTTTTGTGAAGTTTGTGAATCTATAAGTCCAGTTAATGCTGTATAAGCGCATACTCTGTCATCTTGTCCATATGAAGCTAATAAACTTCTGTCTATACCAACATCCCTGGCAGCAAGTGCTGGTACAACTTCTAATTCTGCGCTAACAAAATCCTCTTCAATTATTCCATATTTTTCGTTCAACAGGTTTAAAATGTTTAATTTAACAGGGTTTTTGATAGTTTGAGTTTCATCATAAGTAATAGCTATTGTTCCAAGTAATAAATTCATCTTTTCTGATTCAAATGCTTCTTCAACTTTTTTACCAGCTAAATCTCTGTGTAAATGTGGTAACAAATCAGATATTACAAATATTGGGTCATTTTCGTCTGAACCTATCGATACCTCTAATTTACTGCCATCACTTTTTAATACAATTCCATGGAGTTCCAGAGGTATATTAAACCATTGATACTTCTTAATTCCACCGTAATAATGTGTTTTAGCCATAGCAATTTGTTCATCTTCTACAATCGGCTCTGGTTTTAAATCAAATCTTGGTGAATCTATATGTGCACCAACGATGTTAACACCGTTTATTAACGGGTTGTTGTATTTAATAGCGAACACGGATTTTTCTTTATTGATAAAATAAATCTTGTCTCCTACCTCTATTTTACCTTTGCTTTCATAAAAGAAAAGAGGCTTGAATCCATTATTTTCTAAAAGCTCTGTCGCATATTTTACTGCTTTCCTCTCAGTTTTAGAAGAATTGATAAAGCTTTTATATTTTAATGCGTAATTTTCAATATCTTCCTTCTTTCGCTTATTCCATACATTTCTTTTCTTGGTGGTTAATTTTTGTTCGATTTCTTTAAAATCCATTATTATCTCACCTCCTTTAAAATTTTACCATAAATTGCCCTAAAATAATAAATTTTTATTTTGCATTCTAAAAAAATAAAGCTAATTAAAACCAATTAAAACGTTTTATTGGCAAATATTAGCTTTAAACGTTGATTATCTAAGTATCTTATCTTTTTAATAAAAAGTTAAATATATTATAATAATTTTAGATATTTGTATAGAAATCGTCCCTAAGTCGGATTTGAATTTTAAATGGATCCAGGGTACAACCCTCCTCTCTCTTCTTAGCTACAAGTATCGAAAAAGGTAAAAGAAATTAAGAATTGGTAAGGATTAGAAGTAGGAGGTATTTTTTAAAAAAATCTAATCTAAAACATACATATAATAAGGATTTCGTAATTTTTAAAGGCAGTGAAATTTAATAGGTACTTTAGAAATGATAATTTTCAAAAAATAAGCTTTTGAATTTAAAACGGGTCCAGGGCGGAGCCCTCTCCTTCTTCCTTGGCTACAAGTACCGAAAAAGGTAAAGAAATTAAGAATTAGTAAGGATTAAAAGTGGGAGGTATTTTTTAAAAAAATCTAATCTAAAACATACATATAATAAGGATTTCGTAATTTCTAAAGGCAGTGAAATTTAATAGGTACTTTAGAAATGGTAATTTTCAAAAAATAAGCTTTTGGATTTAAAATGGGTTCAGGGCAGAGCCCTCTCCTCCTTCCTTGGCTACACGTAGCGAAAAAGGTAAAGAAATTAAGAATTAGTAAGGATTAGAAGTGGGAGGTATTTTTTAAAAAAATCTAATCTAAAACATACATATAATAAGGATTTCGTAATTTCTAAAGGCAGTGAAATTTAATAGGTACTTTAGAAATGATAATTTTCAAAAAATAAGCTTTTGAATTTAAAATGGGTCCAGGGCGGAGCCCTCTCCTCCTTCCTTGGCTACAATTACCGGAAAAGGTAAAGAAATTAAGAATTAGTAAGGATTAGAAGTAGGAAGGTATTTTGTAAGAAGTTAAACGCTGAAATATTTATAAAATGTGAAGTTTAGAATTTTTAAAGTGGGTAAAAATTTAATGTAAGGAGGGATTTTTGTGGATAAAAAAATTTATCCTGAATTAACAATGGACCTTGTAAGAGTTACAGAAGCATCTGCACTTGTTAGCAGTTTATACTTAGGTTCCGGAGATATGAAAAAAATAAAAGATATCTCTGTTGATGCAATGAGAGGGATGTTCGACTATATTGATTTTAAGGGTAACATAGCAATGAGTAAATATGAAGAAAGTGATTCTAAGATGTTATACGTAGGTGAAAAAGTTGGTACATGGAATGATGATTCGACCGAAATGGATTTGATTGTTGATCCAATTGATGGCATAAAATTGGCGGCTTTCGGCCTTCCAAATTCTATAAGTGTAGTAGCAGCTACAGTTAAAGGAGGAATTAAAATTTTACCTACATTTTATTCTTACAAATTGGCGGTGGGGAAAGAGTTGAAAGGTAAATTGGATATCAGAAAATCTATAAAAGAAAACATAGAGATTGCATGTAAAACATTAAAAATTTCTGCAAGCAGTATAACTTTTGTACTTTTAAATAGGCAGAGGCATGAAGAAATCATAGAAGAAATTAAAGAAAGTGGAGCAAGAATGAAACTGATCAGTGATGGCGATATCACAGCTGCTATAGCAACAGCTATTCCTGATAGTGGTGTAGATATATATGTTGGAATAGGTGGTTCTTTAGAAGGAATTTTGGCGGCTGCAGCATTAAGTACTTTAGATGGAGAAATTCAAATGAAACTTTGGCCAAGAGATAGAATTGAATCTGATTCTATACGAGAGAAAGGATGGGATCCAGAGGAAATTTTTTATACGAATGACTTAATAAACGGAGAAGATGTAATATTTTCTGCAACAGGTATTACCGATGGAGATTTGTTAAAGGGCGTTAAATATGTAAAAGGTTATGCATATACAGATACATTAACTATGAGAAAAAGAAGTGCGACAATAAGAAAAATAAGTGCTATGCATAGTTTAGCAAATAAGACTATAAAACTTAAATCTTTGGAAGATATAAAATTAGTGGATTTAAGAAATTTATATTAAGATTCAATAGTTTTTTTGTGATTGCTTTTACTTAAATACATGATTAATCCTTGAAAAGCTATTTGTAAGTAATAAGTTGCAAATCGCCATATGAGTATGGTGGAAGAAACAAATTTTCCGGGTATAAATCCAGATAAAACTATTCCATACAAAACTTCAACGCCTCCTGAAGACCCGGGAGTAGGAATATAATAAATAACAAAGTTCATAATCACAAAGAGGGTAAAAACGTCTAAAAATTGTAGATTTATTCCAGTTATCCCAACTAAAGTTAAATATAAACCAAGCGCATGAAAAAGTACTATAAAACCTCCGAGTATAAAATCTATTATAACAATAATTGATTTTTTTATCCATAGTGAATTTATGCTTTCTTTTAATTCTTCAAGCCAATTTTCCAAATTGGCTATTCTTTTTTCAAATTTAGTTTTATTTTTCATAGGAACGATTTTGACTATAAACTTAAATATATTGTAAACGAATTTCGGCCTTATAAACAATAAAATTACTATAAAAGAAAAAGAAAGCGAAAGAATAATACCAATTATTAGTAAGTGTTTTCGTGCCCCGGCTTTATTCAAAATATTAACTACTCGATGCATAAATATTAAAATTATTGAAGCAGAGAAAATTAAATTTTCTACAAAATGCGAAAGTACAATATTAGTTGCCAAAGTTGATTCTATTCCTATTTTATTTAAATGATAAATCTGGTAAGGTTGACCACCACTTGCCATGGGAGTAATGTTTGAAACAAAATAATATGAAAAAGTATTAAACATAGCATCTTTAAATTTTATTCTTTTTTGAAAGCTAAAAGTAACAATGTATAGTCTTAATATATCAATTAAATAAGCTATTGAGAAAGCTAAAAAGACTTTCAATATGAAAGAAAACTTTGTAGTTTTTAAAACATTTAAAGTTTCTTCAAAATTGGCAAAAAATGATATCAAGATGTTTATCGTTAAACCTATTATTAATGCTAATATTATATTGATGATTATTTTTTTCTTGTTTAACGAGTGAGAATTATTGTTGGTAGTTTCTTTAGACATTTTTGCCTCCTTTTTTGGAAACTCCTGTTTCATATATTACTTTTAATTTTTTGAAAACATTTTCTTCTGAATATTTTTCAAATAAATTGTATGAATTAAGTTCATATTCTTTATATAGGTTTTTATCGTTTTTTAATTTTTTAAATATTGATAAAAAATCTTCAATATTGTTTCCGGCTAAATAATAAGGTGCGAATATAGTTTTGTAAACGTCTAAATCCCTTAAAACTATAGGTAATCCGCTTCCAGCTGCTTCAAGAACGACTAAACCAAAGGTTTCATGTATGGAAGGTAAGAAAAAAACATCTGATAATAAATAATAGTCTATAATTTTTTCTCTATCAACATTCCCTACAAATTTTAGATTTTTTGGGATATTTTTAATTAGTTCTTTCATTTCTTTATAATCTTCTGTGAAGTCTTTAAAAGGCGTTCCTCCGACCCAGATGAATTTCATATTTTTTTCTTTTTTAGCTAATTCATAAAAATCAAAAACACCCTTCCTTGGCTGTATTTGGCCAACACTTAAAATTATAAAATCCTCTGGATTATAATTATATTTTTTCCTTAAGAGGTTTTTCTTTTTTGCTTTATTTTCAGGGTCTGTATAAAATAGATCTCTTCTAACAAAATTATTAAAAACTAAAATTTTTTCTTCTTTTATTTTTAAATCGTCAATTAATTCTTTTTTTGTTTCTTCGCTGACTGCCAAAACAGTATCTGTCAATATATAAAAATATTTTAAATATATTTTAAAAAGAAACATTAAAATTTTATTTAGTTTTAAGCTACCTTTTAAAGAATTAGGAACAATATGAGCACTTATTACGTTGTAAGATTTTTTTCTATGAAATAGTAGAGAAAAAAAACTTTTTGGATTTACAGTATGAATGTGAAGTATATCAAAATCACCAAATAATTTGTTTTCATAAACCTCGTAATCTGCATATTTTTTTAATAAATATTTGTGATCTTGTGAAACCGAGTAGACTCCTTGGCCAGGATATTTTTCTGCGATTGACAAAATATTTATTTTCAACTTGCACCCCTTAAAATAATTTTTAATAATTATTAAATGTTTTTTCTTAGCTTTTTTAAATTTCTATTGTAAATTTTAGATAACATTATTGCTGATTTATCCACTAAAAAATTCCGATAAGTATAACCACTAAAAAAAATTTTTTCATTATTTAGATATTTTTTTATTAGCGTATTTGATAACCCTTCTTGTTTCATAAGAGTTAAAGGTAATCCGATTGTTTCAATTTCATAAGATGCATAATCTTCTAAAGAAGTTTCAATTGGCTTGTTTGATGTTTTTTGTTTTTCACCAAAAAGTATATTTTTAATTTCTTCTAATTGCTGGCTTTTTCCTTTCAATAAGTCTGTGGAATTTCTCAAAACTTTTTTTCTATTTTTATCTAAATAATCTAAAGCTCCGGATTTTACAATTAATTCAACTAAGCTTCTATTTATATTTTTTAAGATAGAAAAATTGAAGAATTCTTCTAAATTATTAAAAGATTCGTTTTTAAAAATTTGGGTTATATTTTTTCCAATGCCTTTAATGCAATACATTGGAAGAGTCAACATATATTCTTCATTAACTCCGTCTGGATATCTTAAGTCTGGTAAATTTATTTCAACTCCCAAAATCTTAGCTTCATTTATTATATCGATATCCAATCCCTTTTGTTTAAGATATTCCAAAAAAAATTTAGAAGTATTGTTAAATTTTTCTTGCATTAACCAATAAGTAATATGAGCATAAGCGACTGCATGAGATTTGTTAAAAGCATATTGAGCAAAATTTTCCATGTACAAAAATAATTGTTCGGCTTCAGATTTACCTATCTTTTTTGATGCCTTTTGTATAAATTTATCTTTAAAAGTAGATATTTTATTTTTTTCTTTTTTTGATATAGCTTTTCTTAGAAGGTCTGATTCTTCTGGGGCAAATTCTCCTAAAATTTGTGAAAGTTTCATTATTTGTTCTTGATAGACGAGTACTCCTTTTGTTTCTGGAAAAATTTTTTTTAAATACTCAGGAGAAGCGTTTTCCAAATACTGATCTATCATGCCAGATTCAAGAGGTCCTGGCCTATTTATAGATAAAAGTAAAACTAATTCCTCAAAACTTTTCGGTTTAATTTTTTTTGCTAAAGTTTTTCCCAATTGTGAATCCAATTGGAAAATGCCTTTTGTTAATCCTTTAGAGAGTAAAGCGTAGTTTTTTGAATCATTCAAATTATCATAAACTTCTTTAGCATTTAGTTTTTTTAAAAAAGATAAAGTGTCTAAAGCCAAAACATCAAACTTTTCAATTCCTAAAACTTTTAAATCCTCCATTTCCCACTCTACGATGAGAAATTCTTTTCTATCGATAGGTAAAAACTCCGGCAAATTATCGTCGGAAATTATAAGTCCCGCAGCATGAGTGGATTCAGCTATTTCTAATCCTTCCAGATAATAAGCGGTTGTATAAAATATTTTATCCTTTTCTAAAAAAGTTTTAGCTTTTTCAACATTTTCCTTTTTTCGTATGGGCGATGTAATTTCTAATTCCGCTTTATAACCAAGAAGTTTTTCTGCATTTTTAAAAGCGGATTTTATTTTCATAGTGGCGTATGTTCTTATGAATCCAAGTCGATTCTTACCTATTTCTTTTTCTAAGTTCTTGATAAGTTCATTCCTTTTTTCAGCGTCTACGTCAATGTCTATATCAGGTAGTTCATGTCTATATTCATTCAAAAATCTTTCAAATAGTAAATCGTATTTTAAAGGATTGACTTTAGTTATTTCTAACAAATAAACTAAAAATGATCCCACTGCAGATCCTCTTCCTGGACCTATAGATATACCATATTTTTTTGCAGTGTCCACCAATTTTTTAACTGTCAAGATGTAATTTTGCACGTTTAACTTTTCTATTGTTTTTAGCTCAAAATTAAGTCTGCTTTTTTCTTCTAAGGATAAATTTTTCTGGTTAAAAAGATTATGAAGGCTCTGGTTTTTAACTTGATACTCTTTTATTTTATATTCATTTAAGTTGTAAAATGTGTTTATTTGAGAAAAAAAATTAAGA
The DNA here is from genome assembly GCF_002895485.1 of Petrotoga sp. 9PWA.NaAc.5.4. Lineage (NCBI taxonomy): Bacteria > Thermotogati > Thermotogota > Thermotogae > Petrotogales > Petrotogaceae > Petrotoga > Petrotoga sp. 9PWA.NaAc.5.4. The sequence continues at coordinate 193,218 of NZ_AZRK01000001.1, read as the reverse complement.
TCTTTTTGGTATTTATAAGATTCTTTGATAGAAACTGATTCTGTGTCTTTACAAATCTTCCTGAGACCTTCTACAGGATATTTTATATATGGTAAGTTTAAATCAACTTTTTTAAAATTCAAATTATCTGTCAATTTATTGTAATGTCTTATAGCTTTTTGTATATCTTTATTGTTTTGTAAAAGAAATTTTTCGTTCGAAACCTCGTACAAGATTATAGGTTTTATTTTGTATTTTTGTGATAAGTAAATAAATCTTATCCAAGACTTAGGATGCGGTTCGCACAATACCAAGCAATTGAATCCATACTTTTTAGCAAATGGGAACAAATCCCTTAATTGTAAGTAAGATTCACCAATAGTTTTAGATGTAACAATGGGTCCTAAAATTTTCAACATTGCTCCTCCATTACCTTTTCAATAATTTAACTTTGATGTGATAATTTTATAAGAAGTTCTTTAAAATCGTTTGGAAGAGGAGCCAAAAACTCCAACCACTTTTCTGTTTTTGGATGATAAAAACCAAGTTTAATGGCATGCAACATTTGTCTTTCAGGGGATATTCCATAAAATTTTTCAAATTTATTTTTGCCATATAAAGTATCTCCCAAGACGGGATTTCCCAAATATTTGAAATGCACTCTTATTTGATGGGTTCTCCCAGTTTTTAGTCTTATCCAAACCAAGCTTGCCATATCGTTAAATTCCTTCAGAACCTTGTATTGAGTAATTGCCTCTCTTCCATTATACACAACCGCTCTTTTGGTTCGTAAAGTTGGATGCCTTCCCAAAGGCAAATTTATTTCACTTTCTTTTTCTTTTAACCTACCTTCAACTAAAGCAATATAATTTTTTTTAGTTACTCTATCTTTAAATTGTCTTGATAGAATATTATGAGAATAAGAAGTTTTTGAAATTACTAAAACGCCAGAAGTGTCTTTGTCGAGTCTGTGAACAATGCCTAAACGCGTAATATCTCCACCATGCTTTTCAAAATCTTTAATATGGTACATTAGAGCATTAACTAAGGTTCCTGTTTTTATTTTGTTTGTCGGATGAACTAAAAGACCAGCTGGTTTATTTATGACTATTAACTCATCATCTTCGTATAATATATTTAATGGAATATTTTCCGGTAAAATTTCTGTATCTTGTGTTTTTTCTTCTAAATTTTCTAAGAGAATCTTGACTTCATCACCACATTTGATATTATAATGAGGCTTTTTTATAGATCCATTTACAATTATTTCTCCATTTGTTATAGCTTGTCTTACTAAATTTCGAGAAATTTCAAACGGGCATTTTTCTACTATATATACATCGAGTCTTTTTTGTTCATCTTCTTTATTCACTTTGAGCAGAATTTTTTCCATAATTTATCCTCCGTAGAAAATGATAAAGAAGAATTATACTTCCAAAGGTGATAAATATATCTGCTACATTAAAGATAGAAAATTTTGGCCAGTAAATCATATCCACCACATATCCAAGTCTTATCCTGTCAAAAATGTTTCCAAGGGCTCCTCCGATTATAAAGCAGATTCCTAAATCGAAAGAAAATAAAAAATTTTCAACTGATTTCATATATTTTTCTCTGAAAAAGTAAAGAAAAATTACTATAATTGTTGATATTATTCCATGTACTAAGGGAAAACCTTGAAAAAAACCAAAAGCTACACCACTATTTTCTACATACCTTAATTCAAACATCCCTATTTTTATTATGTTGTTAATTAAAAATGTTTCCGATAGTTTTTTAGTTATTTGATCAATAAAAATAATTATAGGAATCAACCAAGACATAGATTACTCCTTTCAAGACGTTATATTCTGTGCCGTTAAATTATATCATTTTTACCTAAAATTTTTTAGAATAAGCTTTAAACTTTTCATTCGCTATTTTTTGAGTTCTTTTTTACGGAAGTTAAAATATGACTTGACAATATCAAAAAAATATGTTAGTATAGGGAAAATAAATAAATAAATATGTTTCCTTATCAAGAGTGGTGGAGGGACTGGCCCTGTGAAGCCCAGCAACCTGTATGATTATAATTTTGTAATTGTACAATGGTGCTAAATCCTGCAGCGAAAATTCTGAGAGATAAGGAGGAGAAAATAAAGAATTTAAATCTCTTCCAAATCAAATGGAAGAGATTTTTTTACACTTTGAATGAAAATAAAATTTCTAAAGTAAGTAAAAGCAATTTTCATAAGGAGGGTAACCTATGGATGAGAAAAAGTATCATTTTGACACTTTGATGATTCATTATGGGTATAAATATGATTCAAGTACAGGTTCTAACATAGTTCCAATTTATCAAACATCGTCCTTTACTTTTGAAAGTACGGATCAAGCCGTGAAGCTTTTTTCTTTAGAAGAATCCGGTAACATCTACACCAGAATGATGAATCCAACCACAGATATTTTAGAAAAAAGGATTTCTGTTTTAGAAGGTGGTGTTGGAGCATTAGCGACAGCTTCCGGGCAAGCAGCTGAAAGTATAGCAATTTTAACCATTACCAAAGAAGGGGATGAAATATTAACTAGCAGTTCTTTATATGGTGGAACATTCACATTATTTAAAAATACTTTTAGTAGGTTAGGAATCAAGACAAATTTTTTCAACATAGAAAATGTTGAAGAATTAAGAACAAAAATCAGTTCTAAAACGAAAGCCGTCTATCTGGAAACCATAGGCAATCCTGAACTTTCTGTTCCGGATTTTGAAAATATTTCTAAAATAGCTCATGAAAATGGCATCCCTCTTATAGTAGATAATACATTTGCAACTCCATATTTATGTAAGCCTTTTGAATATGGAGCAGATATAGTTATTCACTCGTTAACAAAGTATATTAACGGTCACGGAAATTCTATAGGAGGTATCATTGTGGATGGTGGAAAATTTGATTGGAACAATGGTAAGTTTTACGAACTAACCGAACCCGAGCCTGCTTACCATGGCGTAAACTTTTATGAAAAGTTTGGGAATGCCGCTTATATTACAAAAGCACGTTCTCAGTTTTTGCGGGACTTGGGAAGTTCTCTGAGTCCTTTTAATTCTTTTTTGATACTATTAGGATTAGAAACTTTAAGCTTAAGGATGCAGAAACATTGCGACAATGCAATGGAAATAGCAAAATTTTTAAAAAATGATTCACGTGTAAACTGGGTTAATTACCCAGGGTTATCAGAGCATAAAACTTATAATAATGCTATCAAATATCTTAAAAATGGTTTTGGAGGGATCCTTACTTTTGGTGTAAAAGGTGGATTGAAAGCAGGTAGAAAGTTTATAGAAAGTTTAGAAATTTTTTCACACGTCGCAAATGTTGGAGATGCAAGGTCTCTTGCAATACATCCTGCAAGTACGACACATCAACAATTGAATGAAGAAGAACAATTAGCTTCAGGGGTGTTGCCTGATATGATTAGGTTATCTGTTGGATTAGAAGATGTTAGAGATCTTATTAGTGATTTAGATCAAGCTTTAGAAAAAGCTACAAAAGAGTAAAGGAGTCTTACAAATGCCTATTAATATTCCTGAAAATTTACCGGCTGGCGAAATATTACGAGAAGAAAATATTTTTGTAATGAACGAAGAGAGAGCGATTCATCAAGATATAAGACCTTTAGAAATTGTGATTTTGAACTTGATGCCAACAAAAATTGTAACCGAGACACAGTTATTACGATTGCTTGGAAATTCTCCTTTACAAGTCAATATAGTTTTGTTAAGAATGCTATCGCATAATCATAAAAATACATCTGAAGAGTATTTGAAAACCTTTTATAAAACATTTCCTCAAATAAAAGAAAATAAGTTCGACGGACTAATAATAACAGGTGCTCCTGTAGAAACTATAGAATTTGAAGACGTTGATTATTGGGAAGAGTTGAAAGATGTGATGGAATGGAGTAATCATAACATTTTTTCAACATTACATTTGTGTTGGGGAGCACAAGCAGGATTATATTATCACTATGGTATTGATAAATATCATGTAGATCAGAAGGTATTTGGTGTTTTTGAGCATACTGTGAATGACAAAAATTCTAAATTGGTAAGAGGGTTTGATGATGTCTTTTGGGCACCTCATTCACGTCATACTGAAATCAAAAGAGAAGATGTCGAATCTATTGAAAATCTTGAGATTTTATCTGAATCTTCCGAAGCTGGTGTATATTTAATAGCAAAAAAAGATGGTAGACAAGTTTTTGTAACTGGTCATCCTGAATACGATCCGATAATCTTAAAAAAAGAATATCAAAGAGATATGAATAAAGGAATGAACATTCCACTTCCGAAAAATTATTTTCCAAATAACGATCCATCGAAAGAGCCGTTGGTAAAATGGAGAAGTCATGCTTATTTGCTATTTAGCAATTGGTTAAATTATTGTGTTTACCAAGAAACACCTTATGAATTAAAAAATATCAACTAGAATAAAGTAGAATAAAAGGGGCAATGCCCCTTTTATTTTAAGCTAATTAGCTCTTTAGCTTCTCTTGCAATCATTAATTCTTCGTTTGTAGGGACAACTACAACAGTAACTTTTGAATCTGGTGTGCTAATGATTCTTTCTAATCCTTTAAAATTATTCTTTTCTTTATCTATTTTTATACCTAAATATGTCAGATAATTTTCGCAGATTTCTTCACGTGTTATAGGAGAATTTTCTCCAACACCTGCGGTAAAAGTTATGACATCAACACCATTCATAGCAGCAGCATAAGCTCCTATATATTTTGCAATTCTATATTCATAAATATCAAGTGCTAATCGACATACTTTGTCTCCAGCTAACGCATTATCTTCAATATCTCTCATATCACTTGAAAATCCTTTTGTTAAGCCATATACTCCACTTTTTTTGTTTAATATATCAATAACCTCTTTAGCTGTTATTCCTTCTTCTTGAGCTAAAAATGAAACGATAGCAGGATCTAAATCGCCACTTCTTGTCCCCATAACTAATCCTTCTAAAGGTGTAAAACCCATGGAAGTATCAACAGATTTACCATATTTTACTGCAGCTATGGAAGCACCATTTCCTATATGAGCTGTTATTATCTTTAAAGATTCTATATCTTTTTCAAGTATTTGGGCGGTTCTGGTAGAAACATATTTGTGGCTTGTTCCGTGAAAGCCATATCTTCTGATCTTGAATCTTTCATAGTATTCGTAAGGGATAGCATATAGGTAAGATGTTTTTGGCATAGTTTGATGAAAAGCTGTATCAAAAACAGCAACTTGTGGAACGTTTGGCAACAGTTCTATAGCTGCTTTAATACCGGAAACATTAGCAGGATTGTGTAGTGGAGCCAAAAATGAGATCATTTCGATACTATCTAAAACTTCCTTGTTTATGATCACAGAAGAAGAAAATCTCTCTCCTCCATGTACGACTCGATGGCCTACCACGTCGATTTCTTTTAGAGAAGAAATAACGTTAAACTTTTCCGAAGTTAAAAGCTTTAGAACTTCGCTTAAACCTTGGTCATGATCTTTTATAGCTATTTCCAAGGTATATTTTTCATCGTTTACTCTGTGTATAATTCGAGAACCTTCAATACCTATTCTTTCAACTAAACCTTTCGCTAAAACAGTTTCTTTTTCCATATCAAGAAGTTGATATTTTATAGAAGAACTTCCCGAGTTTATTACTAAAATTTTCATATATAACCTCCTAATGTGATTTTAATACTCATTTTAGAAATTCTAAAAAAATAATTCGACAGTTCTAATACTTACTAATTATCTATTTTTTTAACTTGATCGTTACTCTGATCAAATTGAAGAAAAAGCTTCGTCATGAATCTGTCTCAAATCCAAACGCTTATTTTTAAAAAAGCTCTATTTCTAAAGTCCATATTAAATTTTTATACTCACTAACCATGAATTTCTTGAATTTATTGGGTACTTTAATTATATTCGGTTTTAAAATTTAAAGGATCATGGTTTATAATAACCACATAAATATATCATAGTAAATTTTAATAATCTATACAGTTTAATACCAAAAATATAGCCGTTGGTTAACGGCTATATTAAATTTCCAAAAATTATAAATCTCAGTTTGATAATATTTAATAAAGTACTTTTTTTAAAATTTAAACGTTCTGACTTGGTTTTGGAGGTTATTAGCTAATTTATTTAATTCTTCGGCGATAGCAGTAATTTCTTCGCTTGAAGCTGATTGCTGTTCTGCAGAAGCAGCAACTTCCTCAATTGCTGCCGCATTATCTTCTGCTATTTCGGCAATTTTTTCTATCTCTGTTTTCAAATTTTTAGTTTCATTACTTAAATTTATTACTGCTTCAGATAATTTTTCAGTTTTTGATAATGTATCTTGTGTAACTTGTTTTATTTGATCAAATGAATTGAAAGTAGCTTCTGCGGCTGATTCTTGTTCCTTAACAGTTTCCATTGCTGACTCCATTTCGTTACTTGCTTTATTTATTACATTTTGGATTTGGACAATGAGCTCTTTTATCTCCTGTGTTGCTTTATTTGAGGCTTCAGCCAATTTTCTAACTTCATCAGCTACAACTGCAAAACCCTTACCTTGCTCTCCAGCTCTTGCGGCTTCTATAGCCGCATTTAATGCCAATAAATTTGTTTGGTCAGAAATTCCTACTATTGTATCAACAATTTTAACAATCTGTTTGGATTTGTCACTCATTTCAGAGACACTCTCTTCTAAATTTTTAGTTCTTTCTCTACTTTCATCCATTTTTATTCTTTGATAAGATATCTTTTCCATACCATCTTTAACTGAATTAAATACGTTAGTTGTTGAATTTTCTAAAAGTTTTAAATTATCCAAGACTTCTTCAAGTTGATCAATTGCCTTATTTACAAATTGACTACCGTTCTGGGAAAGTTGTGCTTGGTGAGTAACAGCATTTGATATATCATTAATTGTAATGGCTGTTTGTTCTACAGCACCGGCAGATTGCTTAGTAGATGTAGCTATTTGACTCGATGTCTCAACTAATGAGTTGGCAGTTTCTTTTATTTTAATTGTTAATTCTCTTAGATTACTTATCATAGTATTAAAAGCATTTTTCAAGAGGTCTAATTCATCGTGGGTATCTAATTTTTTTATAGTTACATCGTTCTTTATAGAAAGATCTCCTTGTGCTACTCTTTGGGCTTCGTTTGTAAGAGATTTTAAAGGTTTAATTAAACGTCTTTCTAAAATATATGTAAGTAATAAGATAAAAATGATTATACACGCTGCAACAATGATAAAACTGGTTGTTAAAGTTTTATTTAAAGAAGCAAACGCTTCTTTTTCAGGAAGCACAGTAACTAATTTCATCCCTGTATCCCCTATTGGGGAGTAGGCTAAAAACGAGTTTTCACCTTCAAATTTAACGCGTTGAACACCTTTTTCATTACTTTTGATGATTACTTGTCCTACTGTTTTGACGCTTTCTTCGGGATCGTTTATAATTTTTTGTTTTAGGTCTATTGAAGGATCCTTACTAGCTAAATAATAACCTTCACTAGTAACAATAAATGCAAAACCACTTTCTCCAACCTTTATATTTCTTACATAGTTTCTTAGGTTGTCCAAACCTATATCAGCGGTAGTTACGCCTATCACCCTGTTGTTAACGCGGATTGGGCTTGAAGAAGTTATCATAACAGAATTTGTCACTTCATCTAAATAAGGTTCTGTCCAAGCAATATTGCCTTTTGCGTTAATACCTATTTTATACCAATCATATATAAAATAGTCATAATCAGCATTACTATAAATCCAAGTTAGCTCAACTTTTCCATTTTCTTTGTACATATATGGGCCAAAATATTTTGTATCTTTATTAAATACATAGGGTTCTAACCATATTCCACTTCCAATTGCTAAATCTGTATCTTCTACAAATTTTTTGGCAACATTAAGAAGCTGTTCATAATTTTCATATCCTATAGCAGAAACGTTATAAGCTTGTAGCTCCGCAAATTTTCCAACGGTCAGTATGCTTGCATAGAGTTTTTCCGCTTCTTCACCAGCTTGATAACTTATCTTATTACCTATTTCTTGAATAATATTTTCTCGAAACTTTAAAAAACTATAAGTTGCTTGTGCGGCAAAAATAATAACAGTTAGTATAACTATCACTGAAATCAAAAATGACTTGACACTTCTTTGAGTTTCTTTGGACTTTTTCATAATAGCTTCCCCCCATTTAGTTTAATAACGCTAATGTTAAAAGCATATATAACAAGATATAAAAAAATTACATTACAAAAATTTCATTTTTTGTTTATTTCAAATACATATCTAGCCAATCGATAGTTTCCTTTATTGCTTGAGAGATTTTATTAGGCCCGACAAAATTGTCGAAAGTATGATCTGCATTTAACATTACGAGTTTTTCTTCTCCTTCATGAATTTCTAAAAATTTTAGAGCTTGTTGGGGTTGAGGGGAGACTAAAGCATCATTTGAACCACATATAGAAAGTAAAGGACCTTTAAATTTACTAATTTCTTCTAAAGGATTTGCATCTTTTAAGGAATCAAAGAAGGCTTTTTTCATTGTTGTTGTTTCACCCCACGGAAGAGTAAAAGTAACAATTCCGGTTTCGTTTAATTCTGTTTGTTTTTCAGGAGGAACCATAATTTCGAGAATATTTAATTCAGGAGCAGCAGACCATAAAACTATTACTTTTATTAATTGATTAGAGCTAAGACAACTAGCTAATGCACCACCCAGGGATAAACCACACACAGCGATTTTGTTTTTGTCAACTGCGGGATTACTTTCCAAATAATTAAGTGCAGCTAGTGCATCTGACAATTCACTTGAAAAAGTAATATCTTGCCAGTAACCTTCACTTCTTCCTGAATATCTATAATCAATTCTCAAACTTATATAACCAGATTTAGCCAATTCTAATGCGAGATATTCAAACATTCCTTGAAGCCTGTTACCTTCAGCAGGAACATGAGTTCCTGTCACGGGAAGTTCATCTCTTTCTCCCAAAAAACCTGGAAGTAATAATACAGCAGGACATGATTGTTCAATATCTTCTGGATAAGTTATTGTTGCAGCAAAAAACATCCCTTCGTTTTCAATAAGTAAATCAACCTGTTTCCCAGGCCAAGCTTGAGGGAAAAAACCTCTAATGGTTTCTTGAGAAAATACAATCATAGTGATAGCAATTAGGATTACCAAAATCACTTTTCTCTTCATAGTATTACCTCCCTTTATAATAATTTTTACTCACTTTAGAAATTACAAAATCAATATTTATAAATGTTTTAGTTTGGATTTTTTCAAATACACCTACGCAATTCTAATACTTACTAACTATAAATTTCTTTAACGTATTCGGTATTTTGTATTTAGGTACTTTAGAAATGATAATTTTCAAAAAATAAGCATTTGAATTCAAAATGGGTTCATGTCACAACCCTCTCTTCCTTCCTTGGATACAAGTAGCGAAGAAGGTAAAGAAATTAGGAATTACTAAGGACTACAAGCGGAGAGGTATTTTGTAAAAGAATCAACGCTAAAATATACATATAATAAGGATTTTGGAATTTTTAAAGTGAGTATTTTGTAGTCAAAGGGAAGACTCTGCTCAAAATATCTCCATTATATACGAAAACATATTTATGATTATAATTCTGATATTAAGAACATATAATATAAACGTTATTTTTTAGAAACAAATTTAATCAACCAGTATTCTATGTAAATTATACTACAAAGAAAGGTAAAAAAAACAAATAAAAAACATCCGCATTAAGCGGATGTTTTAATATGAAAAAATTTTATAATGCAGTGTATCCACCATCGATAACTAATTCAGAACCAGTCATAAATGAAGATTCATCTGAAGCTAAGAACAAAGCGCCATTTGCAACTTCTATAGCCTCTGCTGGCCTACCCAAAACAGTGGTTCCTAGCAAACCTTTAGCATTATTTGGGTCTTTCAAAAGATCATCTGTCATAGGAGTTCTTATAACACCGGGATGAATGGAATTAACTCTTATATTATATTTAGCGAGCTCAGCTGCTACAGTTTTAGTTAGAAGTCTTGAAGCTCCTTTTGAAGCATGATAAGCTGCTGCTGCACCAGAACCAATTATTCCATATATTGAAGAAATATTTATGATTGAGCCTTTCCCTGCTTTTTTCATTGCCGGTAGCACATATTTGATGCCTAAAAATTGACTTTTTGCATTTATATTCATAACTTTATCCCATTCTTCTTCTGTCAGTTGTTCTACACCAGCCATACTTAATATTCCTGCGTTGTTTACAAGAACATCTACTTTTCCCCATTTTTCAACTACCATATCAACAAGTTTTTTCCATTCTTCTGCTTTCGATACATCAAGTTTTACAGCTATTGCCTCTTTCCCATTTTTTTTAATATTTTCGGCAACTTGTTTTGCTTCTTCTTCTAAAATATCTGCAACTACTACCTTTGCTCCTTCTTTTGCAAATAGCTCAGCCTCCGCTTTTCCCATTCCTCTTGCGGCACCAGTAACTATTGCAACTTTTCCTTCTAATCTACCCGCCATGTCTATTCCCTCCTCATATAATAGTATTTACCTACTTTAGAAATTCCAAAACCTAAGTTTTACCAATCTTTTAGTTTTAAATTTTTTTCAAAAATACCTCCATAGCTCTAATCTTCGCTAATTCTTAATTCTTTTAACTTTTTTGGTACTTGTACCGAAGGAAGGGGGGAGAGCTCCGCCCTGGACCCGTTTAAATTCAAAAGATTATTTTCTGAAAACTCTCATTTCTAAAGTACCTATAATAGTATTTACTTATTTTGGAAATTCTAAAACTTAAGTTTTGTAAATATTTTAGTTTTGAATTTTTTCAAAAATATCTTCCCACTTTTGATTCTTAATTTCTTTAGCTTTTCGGCACATTATGCAAAAGTAAGAAGAACTCTACCCCAGTTTCATTTTAAATTCACATGTTTATTTTTTGAAAAGTTACCAATTCTAAAATTTTAAGATTTAACTTAGATAAAATTTAATATTAGAATAACTCTACTTTTTTTATCTTAATTTAATTATAACTCTAATATGTTAAAAATGAGTGACATAAGTTATAAAAAAATTAAATTTTTCACAATTTAAAAATTAATTTTATTAAAAAAATATGTTTAATCATGGTATAATGGTACACAATAAAATAAGGTTTAGAAGTATATATTAAAAAGGAGAATAATTATGGCAAAAGAGCTGACATATGGAATGGTTGGAGGAGCTATTGGGTCTATGATTGGAGAAACTCATAGAAATGCAATATTGTTAGATGGAAGAGCAAAAATAGTAGCTGGTTGTTTTTCTAGAAATTTTGATAAAACGTTAAAAACTGGTAAAAGGTGGGGTATAAAGAAAGATCGCTTATACAAGGATTATATAGAAATGGTGGAAGCAGAGAGTACCAGAAAGAAAAAAATAGATTTTGTTGTTATTACAACTACTAATAACACACATTATGAAATTGCAAAAGTCTTTTTAGAAAAAGGCATAAATGTTGTTTGCGATAAGCCATTAACAACTACTTTAAAAGAAGCACAAGAACTTAAAAAATTAGCTGACGAAAATAATTTATTGTTATGTGTGACTTACTCATATGTGGGTTATCCAATTATATCGATAGCTAAACAAGTCGTAGAAAACGAAGAGATAGGAGAAATAAGGTTTATTAATGTTCAATACTTTCAAGGTTGGTTGGCAAAGCCCATAGAATATGAAAATAGTCAAGCCCAATGGAGGCTTGATCCTAATAAATCAGGGTTAGCCAATACTACTGCAGATATTGGAAGCCATGTTGAAAATATGGTTTCGTATGTAACAGGAAAAGAAATAGATTCATTATGTGCCAGATTAGACACTTTCGTAAAGTCAAGGCAGTTGGAAGATAATGTCAGTGTTTTAATAAACTATAAAGGTGGGGCTACTGGTATATACTGTATGTCTCAAATTGCGATTGGTGAAAACAATAATTTTGGTTTTTCTATATATGGTTCTAAAGGCACTTTAAAATGGAATTTTAAAGAACCTAATAAACTTATTGTTTTATTTGAAGATAGTACTAAAATAATAGAAAAGGATGCTCAATTCGTAGAAGATACGAATATAGGTTTCAAAAATACATATTCGTTATTTATAACAGATTTAATAAGCAAAAAAAATGGAGAAGATATCAATAACAATAACTGTCATTTTCAAAGTGTTAATGCAGGAGTAAGGGGAATGAAGTTCATAGAAAAATGCGTAGAAAGTTCTAAAAAGGGATCTGTTTGGGTTTCTTTAGGAGGTGAATAAGTTGAAAGCTTGGCAAAATGAGTTAGAAAGAAGAAAGAAGGCGAAACCATTAATTTCTAAATCTCAAGATTGGCAACATATGGAAGAAATGAATATATTTCCAGAAGATTTATTATTATCTTATTGGGATAGTAGAGTACCTGGTTCTTATGCTCCAGAATCTCTCATAGTAGGAGCTGTCCAGTCTGTTGAAAATATGGGGAGAGACGTTTCATCGGCAGAAAAACTTTTAGAAAAAGGATTTGAATATCTAAAAGCAAAGAATCTATTGCAATTAAAGGCAATAACAAGTGAAATTTTCTTTTTGTTATCTAAAGCTAAGCAGATTGAAAGCCATGATTATAAAAATTTTGAAAGACCTCTAACCTGGGAAGAAGTTTCCGAAAAATTCTCCAAGGAAAAATATAATTTGTGTGAAAATTTTGATATTATAAAAGATAAAATTTATGGGGGATGGTTGGGACAACTTGCAGGTGCTTCTATGGGTACAAAGCTTGAAGGTTACACGCACGATGCTTTAGAAGAAGCTTACGGAGATCAATTAGGTAACTACATAGGGGAAGTTTCTACTATAAACGATGATATAACTTATGAACTAATTTTTTTAAAAACATATGAGGAAAAAAAACAAGGAATTACTTCAAATGATATTGCCAAAAACTGGATAGCGTACATACCTTTTGGTTGGAGTGCTGAATTGGTAGCTCTTGAAAATATAAAAAGAGGAATATTTCCTCCTGAATCAGGATATTTCAACAATCCTTTTCAAGAGTGGATAGGGTCTCAAATGCGCTGTATGGTTCACGGATTATTGTGTCCAGGAAATCCTTATGAAGCTTCCAGATTAGCTTTTATTGATTCACAAGTTTCTCATAGTGGGAATGGTGTTTATGGGGGTATAAATAGTGCAGTTATGACTTCTTTGGCATTTATTGAAAATGATCCCAAAAAGATTGTTCAAAAATCTTTAGATTTCATACCAAATAACAGTGAATTCAAAAAAAATGTAGAAAATGTAGTAAAATATTGTCGAGAAAATGAAGATTGGGTATATGTATTAAAGTTAGTGGAAAAAGATTTTGAAAAATATAACTGGGTGCATTTATATCCAAATACTGCAGCGGTAATTACTTCGTTATGGTATGGTAATGGAGATTTTAATAAAACTATGAAGATAGTATCATCTTTTGGATACGATGTAGATTGTAATGCAGGTGAAATTGGAACAATTTTGGGGATTATTTATGGAAAAGAAAATATTCCGGCGTATTGGTCTGAACCTTTAAGAGATACACTGCAAACATATTTACCATCTTTTCATAAAATAAAAATAAATGATTTATCAGAGTGGCAAATTCATCTTATTTTTCCATATCTTTAGAGACAATTAAACTAGGGATTTTCTTCGTAGACTTAATCAAAATTTGATAGTTATATTTGAAAGTTTTTTAACGAAGGCAAAATATGAATTTTAAAATTTTTAAAGTGGGTACAATCTATTACACGAGGAGGTATCAGTATGAAAAAGTATGTATTTATTTTCGTCTTAGTTGTAATCTTTTCTTTCACAATTTTTGCAGCGCCTAAAAAAGTAGCTTACGTAATAAATGGTTCATTGGGTGATCAATCATTTTACGATTCAGGTTATGCTGGCATTCAAAAGTTGAAAGAGGATTATGGAATTGAAGCAAGGGTAATCGAATGTAACTTTGATCCTTCTTTGTATTATCCCGGCTTGATGAATGCGGCAAGATGGGCTGATATTGTATTTGTAATTTCATATGGTTTTGAAGAAGAATTAAAAACTATAGCGCAGATGTTTCCGAGTAAGATTTTTGTTAATATAGATACGGTAGTTGAAGACCCGCAAGGAATTATTTCAAATGTGGACTATGTAGAAGAAGAAGGCGCTTTCATGGCTGGTGTAGTAGCCGGATTAGTAACGACTATGACAGAACTACCTGGAATAAATCCAGACAAATTAATAGGAGCTGTAGGTGGTGACGACGATATAGTAATTAGGTCTTTTGTGTATGGATACGAACAAGGAGCGAAATATGTTGATCCCGAAATTCAAGTCAAGACGATTTATGTTGGTACGTGGGACGATCCTGTAAAAGGTAAGCAAGCGGCTTTACAACTTTATTCTCAAGGAGTAGATGTTATATTTCAAATTGCAAGTTTAACCGGGGTTGGAGTTTTACAAGCTGCTCAAGAAGTAGGTAAATATGCAATTGGTGTTGATACCAATCAGAATTCCTTGGCTCCCGGACATGTTATCACCAGTGATTTAAAAGAAGTAGGAAAATCTATTGAACTTGTTTTCAAAGATATAATAGAAGGAAATTACAAACCTGGATCTTTGTACAAACTGGGTTTAAAAGAAGGTGCGGTTGGATTAGCTATAGATGAATATACTTACCAAATACTTTCCGAAGAAACAGTAAATAAAATATTGGAAATTCAACAAGACGTTATAGAAGGGAAAATAGAAGTTAAAGAGTATAGAGAATAATTAAAACTGCAAGGAGATCTTATATGGCTTATATAGAAATGAAAGATATATATAAGGTTTATCCTCCAGATGTTTTAGCTTTAGAAGGAGTGAATTTCTCTTTAGAAAAAGGAGAAATTCACTCTCTTGTTGGTGAAAATGGTGCCGGGAAAAGTACTTTAATGAAAATTCTTTATGGAATGGTGCCTCTCTCAAAAGGAAAGATTTTTATAAACAATAAAGAGCAAAAAATACATAATCCATTTATAGCAATAGAATTAGGTATTGGCATGGTTCATCAAGAGTTTATGCTCATACCTTCATTTAAAGTCTATGAAAATGTTATTTTAGGGAGCGAAGAAACAAAAGTTTTAGGAGTTATAGATAAGAATAAGATTTTAAAAAATTTAGAAGATGTAAAAAAAAGATATAATTTTGATGTAGATTTGTATGCTCCTACATCTACTTTGTCGGTAGCTGCGCAGCAAAAGGTAGAAATTTTAAAGCTTTTATACAGGGAAGTAGATGTCCTTATATTCGACGAACCTACCGCTGTTTTAACTCCACAAGAAACTGAGCAGTTTTTTAAAGAAATAAAAAATATGAAAAAAATGGGTAAGACTATAGTTTTTATAAGTCATAAGTTAGACGAAGTTTTAAAAGTTTCGGACAGAATTACAGTTATGAGAAAAGGGAAAGTTATTGCAACTTTAGAAAACAAAAATTTATCAAAAAATGAGTTAGCAAGAATGATGGTGGAAAAAGAGGTTCTTTTTAATTTAGAAAAGAAAGTTATAGAACCTGGAGAGATAATCTTTAAAGCGGAAAGTTTGACTACAAATTCAAAAAAGCAAAGCTCTTCTACTTTAAAAGACGTTAATATTTTTGTAAGATCAGGGGAAATAGTTGGAATTGCTGGAGTGGAAGGGAATGGTCAATTAGAACTTGTAAAATGTATAATAGGAGAAATTTTACCTGAAAAAGGTAAGATTCTGATTGGTAATCGTGATGTAACAAATATTAGCATAAGAGAAAGAAGACTTTTAATAGGTTATATACCTGCTGATAGGAAAAATTATGGTTTAGCTTTAAATGCTAATTTAGTTGAGAACTTCTCTATGACTCACCATTTAGGAGATAAGATTTCAAGGAATAAGTATACAATCAATTGGAAAAAGGCTAAGAATTTTTCAAATGATCTTGTATCAAATTACAATATACTGGTGAGAAGTATAAACGACATACCAAAAAATCTTTCGGGAGGAAATCAACAAAAGATAATTGTTGCAAGAGAATTTAGTTTAGAAGCTCCATTTTTGCTTCTTGATCAACCAACAAGAGGATTAGATGTTGCTTCAACTGAATATGTACATAGTGTAATTTTGCAAATGAAAGAACAAGGAAAAGCCATTTTACTTATTTCTGCTGATTTAGATGAACTTTTATCTTTGAGCGACAGATTGTATGTTATAAGAAACGGAGAAATGGTATCGCAATTAGATCCAAATTTAAATTCAAAAGAAGAAGTTGGTGAATATATGCTCGGAGGTAGATCGTGAAAAGTTTAAATAAGGTTATGACAGGGTTAATCGGAATTACTATTTCTTTTCTTATTGGAGCAATTTTAATAAAGATACAAGGGAATTCTCCCTTGCTTGCGTACAAAGCTCTGTATGATTATGGTTTTGCTTCTTGGTTTTCACTTTCTTCAACATTGAACAACGCAACACCTTTAATATTAACTGGAATGGCTGCAGCAATTGCTTTTAGTTCTAATGTAACTAATCTTGGAGAACCTGGCCAATTAATTGTAGGAGCTTTAATTGCTGCTCTTTTAGGATATTATATTAATCTTCCTGGTTGGTTAGGAATTATTGTTATTTTGGTAGTATCTGGAATAGTTGGTGGGCTATACGGCGCTATAGCTGGGGTACTAAAAAAATATTACAAGATGGACGAATTCATAACTACTTTGATGCTGAATTTCATAGCAGATTATTTAACTTTGTATCTTGCGACTTATCCTTTTTTAGACAAAAAATCTTATGTTCCAGCCACTCACATGATAAAAAGAGAATACTTTTTACCCGTATTGTCTGGATTAAATTCTTCTTTTTTTATTGCGGTTATTATGATTGTTATTTCGTTTTTTGTTTCTAAATATCTAAAAATAGGTTATGAATGGAGAATGATGGGATATAATGCTAATTTTTCAAAAGTCGGTGGGTGTAATAATGAAAATAATGTAATTTGGGTGATGTTTTACACAGGATTTTTATCTGGTTTAGCTGGAGCACTTTTAATATTAGGTGGAACACAACATAGATTTATGAAGGGTATAGGGGCTAATTATGGATGGGACGGAGTCATGTTAGCTATAGTTGGAGGAAATGGAGTAATTGAAACCTCTATTTTTGCTGTTTTTTTTGGATTTTTAAAAGCAGGTGGTATGGGAATGGAGTTTGAAATTTCAATTCCTTCTGAATTCATAATGGTTTTACAAGCTATAATAGTTCTTTTGGTTGTGTCTACAAGAAGTACTATATCTTATTATGGAAATAGAATTAAAGCATACAGTAAAACAAAAAAGGTTGTGAAAGTTGATGAATAATATAATAATCTCATTGATAAGAGATAGCTTTAGCAGCGCTACTCCAATACTTCTTGCGGCTTTAGGAGGGACCTTTACTTTTTATGCTAATGTTTTTAACATAGCTATGGAAGGTATGATGTTAATTGGTGCGTTCTTTGCAGTTTTAGGTAGTTATTTTTTTCAAAGTTGGTTCATGGGAATATTATTTGCTTTAATTTCTGGCACAATAGCAGCCTTAATTTTTTCTTTATTTGCATTGTATCTTAAAACAGATGAATTTTTGACAGGAATAGGAATAAATATGCTAGCCTTAGGTGGAACAACTTATCTTTTGAGGAATATTTTTAGCGTTAAAGGGGCATTTGTTTCACCACAGATTCAGACTATGCCTAAGTGGGATATTCCCATTTTAAGAAATATTCCGATTTTGAATGAAATTTTAAATAATCATCCTTTTATTGTTTATATTACTATAATTTTAGCTATCTTGATTGACCTGATAATATTTCATACAAAATTTGGTTTAAGAATTAGAGCAACTGGAGAGGACGAAGAAACTGCCAGATCTTTGGGGATCAATCCAGATAAAATAAAATTTGTATCAATATTACTCTCAGGTATTCTTTCATCAGCAGCTGGTACCTTTTTGTCATTAGGTTATGTCACACTTTTCAGTGAAAATATGTCTAATGGAAGAGGATGGATTTCATTAGCTATGATTGTTTTGGTGAGAGGTAGACCTTTGGGAATACTTTTAATATCTTTAATATTTGGTTTTTTTGAAAGTTCGGCTTTTAGCTTACAACACTATAATATTCCATCACAAATAACTTCTATGATACCTTATATAGTAACATTAGTCGCTTTATTTATATATAGTTTAAACAATATGAAAAAAGAAGGTAACGAAGCATAATTTATATATGTTATAATTAAAACAGTTTTCTATAATTTGAAGGATAAAATATGGGGGTAATTATGGAAGAATTAAAGTTGCTTTTAAAGTATTCTTACAAAAATAAAGTTCGCCCAACTAAGAATAAAAGAGGTAAAGAAATACATCAAGGATTAATATCAACTTTAATAAGTTATTTGATTTTACCTATTATTTTTTTGGCTGTGATGATGCCCACGTTAATACTGACATTAAACAGTATGAATTTAAATGTTCCTCTAAGCCAATTAGGATTAAATTTAAATCATACGCTTTTAGATTTGTTATTTGCTCCTTCTTTTTTACTTGTTAGTGCCTTATTCATTTTGCAGTATTCACCTTTACTCGTTACTACTTTGTACGATAACGATATGACAGATTTACTTCTTTCTATGCCTATAAAACGATCTTCATTATTTTTTTCTGCTTCAATAGATAGTTTCATTATGTCGGGAGTAGGAACAGGTGCTTTCTTTTCTATGACGATCTCTTATTCCATTTTGAGTGGCTCAAATATTTTTTTTGCAGTAATATCAATAATTGGATTTTTACTTTTTGTAATATCAATCTCTCTTTTTTTAGGGTTAGTTATGTCTTTTTTCATAAGAAAAACATCAGCTAAACGAATAGCTCAATTAATATATTTTATAGGATTTATTTTTATGGTGTTACTGCCACAGTTTTTACCGAGTATAATAACTGATAATCCTGAAGATATGATAGAACTTTTAGAGAACAATATGAAAGTATTTTTGAATCCTATTTGGCCACATGTTCATTTTTTAAACGCATTGGATGGTAATGTTTTTTCTCTAATTTTTCTATATGTTTTATCCTTTCTTCTTTTCTACTGTATTTATAGGTATTCAAATAATCTTGATTTTACGGTTGCACGAAAAAAATCAAAAAGAATTAAAGTTCAGAAGGTTAAAGTTAGTAGATGGCCTATTATTGAAAAAGACAGAAAATTGTTGTTTAGGAATTCTCAATTACTGTTTATGATGCTTTATCCTTTGATATTCCCTTTTATTTTTATATTTACCGGCATGCAAAATTTGAGTTACATTGCTATATTTTTTCTGTTAATTTCAGGTACGTATACTTCTTTAACATCTGCTTATATGTTAATTGAAGAGCTAAAAATTTGGCCTATTCCTAAACTATTCCCTTTTTCAGCAAGAACTTTGGTTAATTCCAAAATTTTACTTTCAACCTCAATTTTTACATTGGAATTCATAATAATTTTAATTGTTATTTCTGTCATATTTGGTTTTAATATTTTTGATGTCTTTTTAATTATTCCAACGATAATATTATTATATTATAGTTCTTTATTTGGGGCAAGGTTATTCTTATCTAATCCGAAAAGAGACCTTTCGCAAAGCAACAAAGTTTTTACAGGGAAAGAGACACTTATTTTAGAACTAATTACAATGGGTTATGCAGCTGCAATTTTTGGGTTGTTAGCTTTTTATAATTTTATGCTTAATCAAGGCCCTGTATGGATTTTTAAGAATTTAGGTATGCCTTTAACCTCTCTAATTATTTTAGGAGGAACAGTTGTTTTAATACTTATAATAATTAGGTCGATAAAGAAAGAGCAAGAAAAAATCAATAAATTTTTAGAAATTATAGAATGAAAAACATTCAAGATGTAAATCTGAATGTTTTTCATTAATACGAATTATAATTCTTTGCTTTTTTCTAAAACTTTTTGTAAATAATATCCTGTGTAAGAGCCACTTTCTGCAATTTCTTCAGGAGTTCCAACAGCTACAATCTTCCCTCCGTTTTCTCCACCTTCTGGTCCAAGGTCTATTATATAATCAGCATTTTTTATTACATCTAATTCGTGTTCTATAACTATAACCGTGTTTCCTTTTTCTACCAATAGATTTAGTACCTTTATCAATTTTCGTATATCCTCAAAATGTAACCCCGTTGTTGGCTCATCAAGTATATAAACCGTGTTACCTGTTGATTTTTTTCTCAATTCAGAAGTTAATTTTATTCTTTGGGCTTCTCCACCTGAAAGCGTAGTAGCAGGCTGGCCTAATCTGATATATCCTAAACCGACATCTTGCAGAAGTTTTAAAACATTGAATATCAAAGGAAGATTTTTGAAAAATTCTGCAGCTTCATCTACTGTCATATCTAAAACATCTGCGATGTTTTTTCCTTTGTAAGTTACTTTTAAAGTTTCTTTATTGTATCTTTTGCCCTTACATACATCACATGTGACATATACATCAGGTAGGAATTGCATTTCTATTTTTAAAACTCCGTGTCCCTTACAAGCTTCACACCTTCCACCTTTAACATTGAAACTGAATCTACCTTTGTCATAACCTCTCAACTTAGCTTCAGGAGTTTCAGCAAAAATTTCTCTAATATAGTCAAAAACACCTGTATAAGTTGCTGGGTTGCTTCTTGGTGTTCTTCCAATTGGACTTTGATCTATAGAAATTACGCTGTCGATATTTTCTAAACCCTCAATTTTTTCGTAAATACCTGGTCTAACTTTTGAGTTATATAAAGTTTTTTGTAAAGCTGGGTAAAGAGTATCCATTATTAAAGAAGACTTTCCAGATCCGGAAACACCAGTTACCACAACAAACTTTCCTAATGGTATCTCGACACTGATGTTTTTTAAATTATTGTGAGAAGCTCCTATTATTTTTAAAGAAGCATTTTTAATTATTCTATTTTTTTCTAAGATCTCTATTCTTTTTTCTCCTGTTAAATATTTACCTGTTAGAGAATTCCCGGGATTTGTCAACAGTTTTTTTGTTTCACCTTGGTAGATGACTTTACCACCGTTTACTCCAGCACCAGGCCCCAAATCAATAATATAATTGCTTGATCTAATTACATTTTCATCATGCTCAACTACAATAACAGTGTTATCTAAGTCTCTAAGTTTTTCTAGTGTATTAATTAACCTGTCGTTATCTCTTTGATGAAGACCTATTGTTGGCTCATCTAATACATATGTAACTCCTGTAAGGCCAGAACCTATTTGAGTTGCTAACCGTACTCTTTGAGATTCTCCTCCCGATAAAGTTGTAGCATTTCTTCCAAGTGTTAAATATTCGAGCCCAACGTCAAGTAAAAACGTTAATCTTCTTTTTATTTCTCTTAAAAGTTCTTGAGCTACTTCCATCTCAAAATCACTTAATTTTAAGGTGTCAAAAAATATTTTTAGATGGTAAATAGGCATTTCTGTTAATTCATAGATATTGTAACCAGATATTCTTACACTTAGAGCTTCTTCTCTTAAACGTTTACCTTCACAGGTTTGACATGTTTTTTGAATCATAAAATTTTTCTCTATCCATTCTTTGATGTCTCTTGACTCTGTTTCACGGTATCTTCTTTCATACCAGTTTGCCATACCTTCAAATTCTCTTGTAAAATCAAAAGATTCACCATTTTTTTTAGAAAAGGAAAAATCTATTTCTTTATCTGTTCCATATAATAAAGCGTTCAAAACTTTACTTGGCATATCTATCAATCTTTTTGAAGGATCTTCTCCTAAACTTTTTACAACTTCTTTCATCAAATTAACCATAAAGGTGTCTTTTCCCATATTTAGAACAGCACCATCTTCCAAAGATTTTTGAACATCAAATATATAATCTGGTTCTACTTCGAGTTTAAAACCTAATCCATGGCATTCAGGACAAGCACCATAGGGACTATTAAATGAAAATAATTTGGGATTTATTTCAGGAAAGCTGTAACCGCACTTGGGACAAGCTAAATTTTCCGAAAAGATTTGGGAAAAAAGAGTTTTTTCATTTTTGTCAACTTCTCTAATTTCAACAAACCCCTCTCCTTCTTTTAAGGCTAATTCCACAGCTTCATATATTCTTTCAAAATTGTCTTTTCTCAATTTGACTCTATCTATTAGAAGATTTATATTATGCCTGATTGTTTTTGCAAGAGATTCTATTTCATCGAGATCGTATATAACACCATCTACTTCTATCCTTTTAAATCCCGATATTTTCATATTATGAATCTCTTTTTTGAATTCACCTTTCTTTTCTTTAGCTATAGGAGAAAAAATATGCAACCTTGATTCTTCTTGGAAGTTTTTATAAATACTATCAACAATTTCATCAACGGTTGAACTTTCCAAAGGAATCCCACATTTTGGACAAAAGGCTTTTCCTACTCTTGCAAACAAAACTCTGATGTAATCATAAATTTCAGTTATAGTTCCTACAGTTGAACGAGGATTATGGCTAACAGACTTTTGTTCAATTGCAATAGCAGGGGATAATCCTTCTATATATTCAACATCAGGTTTTTTCAAATTACCTAAAAATTGTCTTGCATATGAAGAAATAGATTCTAAGTATCTTCTTTGCCCTTCTGCATAAATAGTATCCAATGCCAACGTTGATTTTCCTGAACCAGAAAGGCCTGTTATCACTGTTAGTGTGTTTTTTGGAATTTCAACATCAATATTTTTTAAATTATGTTCTCTTGCACCTTTTATTCGAATCCATCTGTCCATATAAACCTCCGAAAACTTTCTTTTTTCATTATCATTTTTCTTTTTCCATTATACTACTAAATAATTAATTCTTTAAGAAGCTATCTTTTACTTTTAGGGCAGAAAGTTAAAAGCAAAAATCTTTTAATTTTCTATCTTACCTACAATATCAACTAATTTTTCGGATATATATGGATTGCAAAAAACCGAATTTGAACAAAATATATCGGTATTTTCACCTTTGAAACTTAGTATTTTTCCACCTGCTTCTTTTAAAATTAGATATCCAGCTGCTACATCCCATGGATGAGAACCAATAGAGATAAAGGCATCTAAAAATCCTGAAGCTACATATCCAATTTGTAAAGCGGCTGTTCCAAACAATCGAATTCTCATGACCTTTTCTTCTAAAGCCTTAAAGTAGAGATGAGTTTTTCCACGTTTATTACCCATAGAAAGCATTGCATTGTCAAAACTTTTACTCCAATGTGGATTAAGTCTTTCATCATTTAAATATGCACCCTTACTTTTTTGAGCAAAATAAAAAAGGTTCATAAAAGGTGCATATAATATTCCTAAGGTGGGGTCTCCTTTTTCAACATAAGCTACAGAAATACAATGCTCTGGTAAGCCACGTGAAAAATTTACAGTTCCATCAATGGGATCTATTACCCAATATTTATCTTCAGTTGGTATTGAAGAATAACTAGATTCTTCTGCTAAGAAATAATTATTAGAAAAGGTTTTATTGATTTCATTTATTAAGTATTCTTGAACTTGATAATCTACATCTGTCACAAGATCAGTTCTTGATTTTTTGGAATTAACTTTAAAGCCCTCTAAGCTCCACTGCTTTAATTTTTCTCCTGCAGATAAAACTATTTTTTTTATTTCTTCGATTTCTTTATTTAACAATTAATCTCACCTCTATTATTTTAAAATACTGTCTTTAAAAATTTCAAAACTTGAATGTTATAATACTTTTTAGAATTTTCAATCTTAATATGAGCATTGGGAAAGAAGGTGAAACAATGAATGAAGTTGATTATGCTTCAAAAATCATAGCTAAACTTTTGAAAAAAATTCTTCAAGTTTTAAACGAAGAAAGAATAATTGAATTTATATAAGGAAATATGAATTCTATTAAATTAACAGAAAAGGCAAACGCTATTCTATAAGAATTTTTAAAGGACGAAATTTTTAATAAGTTAAAAGAGTATTTTTCAAATTCTTAATTTAAAAATAACTTTCTATTAAATCATCTAATACTTTCCTTGCTATTGGAGCAGCTTTTGTAGATCCCATACCACCATTTTCTACAAAAACTACAATTGAGTATTGAGGATTGTTTGCTGGTAAAAAGCCTGCAAACCAGGAATGAGAAAGTTTGCCGCCTCCCACTTCCGCAGTACCTGTTTTTCCTGCTACCGTTAAAGGGAAATCTTTAAAAGATTCATAGGCAGTTCCTTGATCGCTTGAATCTTTTCCTTGATAGGTAGTAACTTTAATCATGCCTTCATAGATATATTTCAGATAGTCTTCTTCCATTTTATAAGAATTCTTTAGGATTGGATTTTTTTCCATCAATACATTGCCAAAAGTATCCTGTGCTTTTTGAAATAGATGAAATTCATAATAATCTCCTTTAGTAGCAAAAATATTATACATTCTGAGAACTTGTGCAGGAGTCATATTTATATAAGCCTGACCAATATAGCTTAGTAACGTTTCTCCAGGATACCATACATTTCCATAATTTTCAGCTTTCCACTGTGGACCAGGGAAAAGACCAATTTTTTCGTTGGGAATTTCTATCCCAGTTTTATCTACCAAATCAAACTTATCGGCATAGTCTACCAAATATTCTATACCCAATTGCTCTCCTAACCAATAATAATAGCTATTTACAGACGCAGTTAAAGATTTTACCAAATTAGTTTCACCATGGCCCAATACATTCCAGTCATAATAAGATGCAATTACTCTACCATCGGAATTTTTTAAATCGTACCTTCCTGTGGAATAAATAGTTTTATCTGGAGATATACCTGCCTCAAGAGCAACGTATGCAATAAAAGGTTTAATTATGGAACCTGGTGGATAGGATGCAGAAATAGCTCTATTAATCAAAGGTTTGTTTCGATCATTCAAGATTCTTTGAAATTCTAAGGTAGTCATTCCTTGGGAAAAAAGATTAGGATTTGGTGAAGGGTAACTCACTAATACAAGAATTTCTCCTGTATTTGGATTTGAAAGCAAAATTGTGCCTGTATTGTTTGTTTCTTTCAAATAATTATAAGCTTTTATTTGTAAATCTATATCCAGAGTTAAGTATATATCATGGCCTTTTATTGAAGGACTTTTTGTTATAGTATTTGTTTTACCTTGATTTGATGAAATGTTTATCATATTAAATCCTACTTTACCACTCAATAATTCGTCGTATACCAGTTCTAAACCAGTTCTTGCATTTCCCTCATTGTCTACATATCCTAAAATATGATATAGAGATTCATGTGCATATTTTCTAATATACTTTTCTTGTACTTTAAGATTTTTGTCTATATTTGCAATTTTTTGAGCCACAATTGAGTTTATATCTAAGGTGGCTTTTTTTTGAAAATTCAATCTATCTATTACACTATAAGGGTTGTCTAAAACATCCTTTAATATCATATAGAGTTCTTTTTCGGTTTTTTCTGATAATGGGCCGTTAATGTTATCTATTCTGTATACCTTTTCATCCCATGCCAATAATTTACCGTTTCTATCATATATATTACCTCTTTGCGGCACTTCTGTTGTTATTCTGGTACCTAAGTTTTGAACTTCTATCGTATACTTTTCCCAGTTAACGATTTGTATTTGAAAGGCTCTTAGAAATAATAACGATATACTAATTATGAAAATATAGAATAAAAGTTTAGCTCTATTCTCTTTCATAAAGTATATACCTCATATTCAAAAAGTACAGTATTAATATTATAATAATATCTATTAAAAAAGAATAATAAGAAGAAGTTATAAAGCTTAAAAATATTGAAAAAGTTGCAGAATAAAGGTTAACTTTTATAAAAGACATTCTTAAATTTTTTAAAAGATAATTGAAAACTAAAAGTATTAAGAAAAACATAATAGCGAATAGTCCTAAATCAAAACGCGTCCCAAAATATAAAATCGTATACAAAAAAGTAAAAAATAAACTTTGTACTTCCGATTTTTCAAGTGCTAATACATAAACAATAACTACTGGAAAAAGAAAAAAAAGAGTTTCTCCTACCCACCTGTCAAAAGAGGATACAAATATTGCTAAAAATATATAAAAAAAAATTTTAACATATTCCATTAAGGTTCACCCACGCAATTTTTCTAAATCAATAAAAGGTTTTTTATTGTTTAAAATGGGAAAAAATATACTAAAAAATTTTTACTCTTTATAGGTTCAAATAAATACATTTCTCCAAATTTAGAAACAATATTTCCAATCAATATACCATTTTTGTTTTCATCCTTGATTTTTGTTATATAAGACGGAAATTCAATTTGTAGTATTTCTTCTGGAATTGTATAATTGTCCGGAATTTCGGCAAATAAGTTACCCCTATGTTCTCTAACTAAGACATCAACGTTACCAATTTTTCCAAAAAAACTTCCATTTCCCCATCCTAACTTCCGTACTAAAATTCTATTGGAATAAATTTCCTCTACGAAACCAAGCAAAATGCCGGTTTCGTCAACAACTATGTAATTTTTCTTAACATCTTCGGAGTTAGCTATTACTGTTAAATTTCTGTTAGTTTCTTTCGAAATTATGCCGTAAGGAATCGTAAAATCAACGTTTTTAGGATCTTTGCTTTCAATTATGAAAATTTGTTGTTTTTCAAAGGATTTTACAGTATTTTGAAATTGTTCTGAGTTAAATTTTCTCGATTCAATATGTGTTTGTAAATGTGAAAACAAAAAATCAAAAGGAAACATTATATAATTTAAAATATTTCCTAATCCTTGAAAAATATTAAATATAATACTCACAAAAACTAAAACTAATAAGAATAAAAGTTGCATATTTCTCATATTTTTATTTATTTTGGTAAAGACTTTTTAAAATATTTACTTTATCTAGAACCATTCCCGCTCCCCTTGCAACGCAAGTTGTTGGGTCATCTGCAATTACTACTCTAATTAAAACTTCTGTTTCTATCAATTCTTTAAGCCCCTTAATCATTGCTCCACCCCCTGCTAAAAATATGCCTCTATTTACAATATCATATAGTAATTCAGGAGGAGTTTCTTCAATAGCAATTTTTATATTTTCTATTATTTTTGAAATGGCTGGTTTCATTGCTTGCCTTATTTCGTAACCAGTAATATGAATGGTTTTTGGTAAACCAGTTAAAACATCTAAACCAATTACTTCCATTGCAAGTTTGTCGTATTCACTACTTTCAAAAACGTTTCCTATTTCAATTTTAATCTTTTCGGAAGTTTTTTCACCTACTATAATATTATATCGATTCTTAATGAAATCCATAATTGCTTGGTCCATTTGATCACCAGCTACTCTTATGGATTTAGATACTACAATATTTCCAAGTGAAATTACGGCAATTTCTGTGGTACCTCCACCTATATCAACTATCATATTTCCAGTAGGTTCTTCAATGTCTAATCCAGCTCCAATAGCAGTAGCCATAGCTTCTTCTATTAAAAATGCTTTACCAGCACCTGCATCGATGGCAGCTTCTCTTAAAGCACCTCTTTCCACTTCTGTGGCATCTGTTGGTATACCTATGACAACAACCGGTTTTAGGACATTAAAACCACCAAGCGATGCATTAATAAAATATTTTAACATGGTTACAGCAACATTATAATCTGCTATTACTCCCTCTTTTAAAGGTCTTATTGCTACAATATTGGCGGGAGTTTTACCAATCATTTTTTTTGCTTCTATTCCAACATGAAGAATTTCTTGAGTATCTTTGTTTATAGCAATTACAGAAGGTTCGTTCAAAACAATTCCTTTTCCTTTTATGTATACTAAGGTGTTGGCAGTTCCCAGATCAATACCCAGGTAACTTCTAACGTAGGATCTCATATAAAAAAACTCCTCCTTAAATTACCATTGTTTTTGCTTTTGCATTTCCTATATATTTTAGTATAACACATAAAAAAATTTTTGAAGTTTTTGAAACATAAATTTAAATTAATATAATTGACAATGCTAAAAGGAAAAGTATATAATATTAAACGGTTTGTTTAATATAATATCCATTTTTGGAGGAACTTCTATGAAGATTGGGGAAAAAATAAAAAGTTTAAGAATAATGAGGAATATGACTCAAGAAGAATTAGCTGTTAAATCAGATTTAACGAGAGGATTTATCTCACAGGTAGAAAGAGATTTAACTTCACCCACGTTAGAAAACTTAGAAATGATTCTTAGAGCACTTGGAACAGATTTAAAAGATTTTTTTTCAAATCTTGAGAATAAAGAAAAAGTAGTATTTACTAAAGAAGATAGGATACCGATATATGATACTCCCGAAGGAGTTTACGAAGAATTACTTTTAACGGCAAGCGAACCTAAAAATATAGAACCATCTTTGATAATATTGGATCCATGTAAAGCAACAAAAGTTGAAAAATCACATGAAGGAATAGAATTTGGTTATGTAATCGAAGGTGAAATAGAACTTTATCTCAATAAAGAGGTATACATTGTCGATAGCGAGGAATGTTTTTTCTATTCTTCAAATAGAAAACATTTCATCAAAAACAAGAGCAAAACGAAAAAAGCAAAAGTTATCTGGATAGAAATATATTAAGATAGGGACTTTAAAAATAAGAATTCTCCAAAAATAATCTTTTAAATTTGTAAAGGGATCAGGGCAGAGTCCTCTCCCATATTCAAAGAAATAGAGAATATCTCAAAATTAGAATTGTGTAGATATTTTATAAATATTTAAACTATAAAATTTTTATAAAATTTGATATTTAGAATTTCTAAAGCGAAGGAGGAGTGAGAGATGGCAAAATCTTTAGGAAGACATTTAATAGCAGAATTGTATGAATGTGATGAAGAAATTTTGAATAGTGTAGAAGAAATAGAATATTATATGAAGGAAGCGGCTATTAAATCAGGGGCAACAATTGTAACTTCGACTTTTCATAGATTTTTGCCTCACGGCATTAGTGGTGCGGTAATAGTTTCAGAATCCCATTTAGCTATTCATACATGGCCTGAATATAAGTATGCATCAGTTGATATTTATACTTGTGGTGAATCTGTAAATCCTTGGATAGCCTTTGAATATTTAAAGGAAGCTTTTAAATCTAAAAGACAAGATGTTTCTGAGTACAAAAGAGGGATTTTTGAAGCTATAGGTATTTCGGAAAATTCTTTACATAAGGTTGAGGTGAAATGATATTGTCAAATAAAGAAAAATTTCCACACGTTTTTTTTAATGAATATGACAAAGTTAATAGATGTGGAGTTTTCACTGAAATTGATAGAATCATATATTCTGAAGAAACTCCTTATCAAAATATTGATATTTATGAAACTCCCGCTTTTGGAAAGTTGTTTGCTTTAGATGGAGTTATTATGACAAGAGATTTGGATGAATATATTTATCATGAAATGATCTCTCACGTTCCTCTGTTTTTGCATAGAGAACCTAAAAATGTATTGGTAATTGGTGGAGGAGATGGCGGAACAGTTAGAGAAGTTTTAAAACATCCTTCAGTTGAAAAAGTTATGCTTTGTGAAATTGATAAAACAGTAATCGAAGCTGCTAAAAAGTATTTGACAAATATTTCATATGAATTAAATAATCCAAAAGTAGAAATATATTATGAAGATGGAAGTAAGTTTGTTTCTAATTTTACAAATTACTTTGATGTAATAATAGTAGATTCCACCGATCCTATGGAAGGAGAAGGAAAGAGTCTTTTTACGAAAGACTTTTATAGACATTGCTTTGAAGCTCTTAAAGAAGACGGCGTATTTTCGGCAGAAACCGAAGAACCTTTTTTAAAAAAAGAATGGATGGTTAAAGCTTATAATCTTATAAAATCAGTATTTAATATTACTAAATTATACATGGGATATGTTCCACAATATCAACCCGGTGTGTGGACGTGGACTTTTGCCTCGAAAAATATAGATCCTATTAAGGATTTTGATTCTCAAAAGGTAAGAAATTTTGAAAAAGAATTAAAATATTATAACGAAGAAATTCATGTGGCTTCATTTTCTCTTCCAAACTTTGTAAAAAGAATGATCCAAGAAATTTAAAAAGCATAAAGATAAAAAATAAAGCTTCGCATGTTTCTGCGAAGCTTTTTAAGTACGAAGACATAAATTTAACGATAATCTTTTTATTGAAGAAAGACGCCTAAATATTTATTTAGAAGCGGGTTCTAAAGTTATGGTTAGTTTATCGCTTCTAACTGTTTTTTCTTTATTTGAAGCTTCAACCCAAACTTTTACTGTTTTATTTTCTTGAGGCATCTTTTTAACCGTTACAACGCCATCATTTGAAACATTGATAAATTCTTCTGAATCAGTTTTATAACTTACGTTGAAAGATGAAAGATTCAATTCGTTTTCCAAATAATCTTTTCCTCTAACGTTAATCTTAGCTGATTGATCAATTTTAGTAAATTTGTTTGTGGTTAAAGATACAGCTAATCTTTTTAATTGAGGAGTAGTATATTCTATCCCCTTAGAAACTCCATCTCTTTGGACTGTTAAACTATCGTAAAGAAAAGTATCTTTAAGAATTGTATTAGTATTACTATCAAACCCTGTAAAATAAGCTTCTAACTTAATTTGATTGGGTGATATTGTTACAGCAACAAAGGTTGGATATCGTATATAATTTGGATCTACTCCATCTAAATCGTCGTTTGTACAAGGTCCTAATGGATTTAGTGGATGACCTGCTGGCAAAGAAGAATTGAGATCAAGGAAACCAAAATCAGGAGAAATAGGATCATTTTCATCTATCCATTCGTTGCTGGTAATTGGAGCATAGAATTTTAAAGTACTTCCTGTAGTAGCAACATAATGAAGTGGAGCATGATCAGGTTGAGGAGCAGCATATATTCTATCGTAAACTTTTATTGTTACATCTTCTTTTGTTCCATCTTCCTTTACAAAACCTCTGCTCATAACATGGTCGTGACCTGATAATACAACGTCTACTCCTAATCTCGCTAAAACTGAACTCCAATATTTTCTACTTGCTACGACATCACTGTCATCTAAATGATTTGCGCCAGTGTAGATTGGTTTATGCCATCCTACTATAGTCCATTGACCTAAAGCTTTTGCTTCAGCTACTTCCTTTTTTAGAAATTCAGTTTGAGCAAATTGTTGTTGAGAATCCAAAACATTATATTGAGTATTGAGTATAATAAAGCGAGCTGGTCCATATGAAAATGCGTACGTTAATGGTACACCTTCAACTTCACTGTCCCAAGTAAAATGGCTTGTAATTCCTCCGATTCCAGCATTCGCACCGTCATGATTTCCCATTGTGGCCGCTACAGGTAATTCTTGAATAAGATTTCCATCGAACTTTGTGTTGTATTGAGCATTGCCTGGTTGGTTGAAAAAACTTTCCCATTGGCCTTCATCATTTGCTGTGTTCGTTAAATCACCAGCTATATATATAAATTCTGCATTTGGATACATTTCTTTTGCAATATCTTGTATAGCATGCCAGCCTTTTGCATGTGCACCACTCATTTGAGGATCTGCAAAGTAAAGAAATGTAAACTCTTCGTTACTTACCTGAGCAGTTTTAAAACTCTTTACTTCACTCATAGCTTCCTCAACACCCACGCGATAATTGTATTCTGTACCTGGTTTCAAGTTGTAAATGGTAGCCGAATAGAAATTTTTTTCTTTTACACCAGGTATTGTTGAATTTATTACTTCTCTTTTCTCAACGTTTGCACAAAAAGTTTTTGCTGTACTTTCATCTGTACCTTTTTCCCAAACTAATACTTTTGGATTAGTTAACGAAGTATTTAGTGTTGTCCAGTTTATGTTTATATTGGTTTGTGGGTTACTTGTCATAGCTAAACCTATCTGCCTTGGTGTAGTTGTTTCATCTAAATCAATAGTTGAGACTAAAGGTGCTTCACCAAAAGTTATAGCAAACAAAGAAAGTAAAACAAAAAACAGCGATAAAAATTTCTTTTTCACAAAAAACACCTCCTCTATTTTTGATTACATAAATATGATATCTAAGTATTATAAAAATAAAATTAATCATTATTAAGCTATATAAAGAATAGTTAGCAAAAATAAAATAAGAGCAACCGTATAAATGTTGCTCTTATTGTTTGATATTACCTATCAAATAATATATATTTTTATATCTTTAATTCTTGTTTCTAACTGAGTTTTTATAAAATCTATCATCTGATTTTTTATTTCTTTAGGATAAGAAGCTACTTCTGCATCTGTTTGATAAGTATAAAACGCTATAGGTGAAAAAGAAAACTTTTTTAGTCTTTTCAAATAATTAGTAGGTATTCTAAAAGTTCCGATAGTTATTGCATTAACTTTTTCCAAGTCAACTTTCTTTGAAAGAGTATCAAAAAATTCCTGATATTCATTTTGCCAAGCATCTTTATCATAGATAACAGGATCGATAGCTAAGTTTATTTTCCATCCTAAATTGATAAGCTTTGAAACAGCGTTTAATCTTTTTTCTAAATTTGGGGTATTTTTTTCATATTTATCTATAATAGATTGAGGTAAGATACTCGAAGATATTATTAAATTCTTTATGGGTTGGCTGTAAAAAAATTTTTTAAAGGTAGAACTTTTGGTTCTAATCTCTATTGTAACTTTGGGGTTATGGTAAGCAAAATCCATCCAATCTTCCAAAAAATCTAAGATTCCGTCGAATAATAGTATATCTGAATCATAAGATATGCTTAAATAAATTTTTTTATCTTCAGCTGTTAATTGCTTTATTTCTCTAAAATAATCTTCTAAATTTACAAAAAATACGATATTAGAAGATAAGTTCATCCCTTTAAGATAACAATAATCACATTCAAATAAGCAATTCAGAATAAAATTAGTATAGTAGAAATTATCTTGATCAAAATCCTGACACATTCGGGAACCTTGATATATGAACTCATTTTGTTTTACAGCAATAATTAAAGATGGAGATATTTTTTGAATGGTAGGATTTTGATTTTTCCGTGAGAATAGTTCTTTATAATTATCTATGTAAACAACTTTACTTTGTTTGAACTTATTTAAAATTTCATAGGTTTTTTGATATTTTAAAGATTCTACTTCAACATATATATGAGAAAATATTTTATTTATAAAATTCATTTTTGACATTTTCAAAAATTATGTTCCTTTCATATTTATTTTTCGGGGTTATTTTCATATATTTTTCTAAAATTTTTAACGGGTCTATTTTTCTTGATTTTGCATAAAAATAGGCATTTTTAAGTTGTTCTTTTTGAGTAAAAGTGAGATTTAAGCATCTTGAAAAGTTTTCAATTATTTCTATATCTTTCTTTTGAATTAAAGGGAGATTTGATTTTAATAAGTAATGAATATTTTTTAGAAGTACAAAAATAGGTTCAATATTAGTTTCAATCAAACTCTTTATAAAATTTTTTGGCAGCTTTTTAACGTTAAGCTGGTTAATTTTATCAACATAATCAGAAACAAACTTTAAAACATATATTTGATGAGTGTACAGGAACTTTGAAGCAACTTGGAAAAAAGCAGAAGCTTCCATATCAACAAGATCCTCAAGGAACTCGTATTTTTGGTCTAAGGTGTATATGCTTTGAATAGTCCCTTCCTTTAGGGGATGTTCAATTAAAATGTCAGAATAGAAATTTTTTTTCGTTTCATAATCTTTTATCTTATTGCAAAGAACAGCTTCAGAGATCTTATACTTATCGTTTAAACTTCCACATATGCCTATATTAAAGATAAAATCTTCATAATTAAATATTGGGCTAATTATGTCCTTTAACAGATAAGAAGTAGCACCGGCTATATTAACTTTTCCTATACCAGAAATTGCTATTTTTACATTTTTACTTTCATCTTCATATATTTCAAAGGGTTTATCTGAAAGTTTTTTTAGAGATAGTTTATTTAAGAAAGGTTCTGCTTCTACTTTCATAGCAAACAGTAAGTATATCATTTATTTATCTACTCCAATTTGATTTAAGAGAGTAACTAAAAAAGAGGTTTTTCTTTATATTTAGGACTTTCTTCATATACTTTATAAATTTCAGGATTTTCTCCGGAAAAACTTATAGTGACCTCGTAAGCATCATCTATTAACAACGATATATTTACTTTCAATTCATCTATGTATTTCCTTAATATTTCATATTCTAATTTATGTTCTTGAGTAAAGTCGAAATTTACTCTATTTTCCTTTAATTGTATCTGTGAAGCTAATAAAGAAAAGTATATCGCAAGATTAGCCTTCTTTTCACGAGGAGCGCTAAAAAAATCTAGAACCTTTGATATTATAGGATTGTCAAATTTTCGTTCACCT
Source organism: Petrotoga sp. 9PWA.NaAc.5.4 (assembly GCF_002895485.1). Lineage (NCBI taxonomy): Bacteria > Thermotogati > Thermotogota > Thermotogae > Petrotogales > Petrotogaceae > Petrotoga > Petrotoga sp. 9PWA.NaAc.5.4. Next base: position 158,800 of record NZ_AZRK01000001.1, on the reverse strand, counting down.
TCATTAGAACGATAAGGAACTTTTTTAGCTTCGACATTATTTTCTTTTCTATTTTGGTTCATATAATTCATCAGTTCTACATCAAATACTATTCTTTTATTTTCACTGTATTTTAATTGTTTGGAGAGATCGTTGAACATTTTCATCAAGTAAATATCTTTTGTAGGATCTTTTCTTTCTTGAAAGTGTTCGAATAGATATTCTACAGATTCTTCTATTAAGACTTCTGGATCTTTCCCTATATTAAAAAGTTCTTGAGATAAATGTAAAAATTCATCAACATTATATGAGCTGACAACATCAATAAACTGAGTAATAAAACTTTCATCAAAGATTCCCAAAATATCTGTTATATCTTCAACAGTAATTTTACTTTCACCAAATTTTTCTACTTGTTCGAACATTGAAATAGCATCTCTCATACTTCCTTTGGCTTTTTTAGAAATGGTTTCTAATGCTTTTATTTCATATTCTATGTTTTCTAATTTTGCAATTCTTTTTAAACCCATTAGAATATCTTTGGGAGTTAAGTTTTTAAAATTTAAGAGCTGAGATCTTGATATAATTGTCTCAGGTACTTTTTCCAAATTAGTGGTAGCAAGAACAAATATAACGCGTGAAGGAGGTTCCTCTAACGTTTTTAAAAGGGCATTGAAAGCTTCTTTAGTTAACATATGAAATTCATCTATTATATAAACTTTGTATTTTCCATAGGCCGGTCGATAGTTGGTTGATTCTCTAATATTTCTTATTTCGTCTATGCCTCTATTTGAAGCAGCATCTAACTCAATTACATCCATAAAACTGTTTTTGTTTATAGAAACGCAATTTTCACATTCATTACAAGGGTTATATCCTTTAGGATTTTCACAATTTAATACTTTAGCCAAAATTCTCGCTGTTGTAGTTTTGCCAGTACCTCTTGGACCTGAAAATATATAAGCGTGAGAAACTTCATCTTTTTTTATGGCATTACTAAAATATCTTACAATATGGGATTGACCTATTATTTCATCGAATGTCATGGGCCTATATTTTCTATATAGGTTACTATTCATTAATCATCCTCCTAACATGAAACTTTATACTCACTTTAGAAATTTAAAACTTAAATTTTATCAATACTCTAATTTTTTGTTAACTATGAATTCTTTAACTTCTTCGTTACACGTAACGAAAGATATACCCCACCCTGCCTTCATCTTCGGCGAATTTGGCTTCTCAGAATGGGGATGGAACTTCGCTCTGAACCCATTGTAAATCAAATGTTCATTTTTTAAAATTATCATTTATGAAGTTTCTATGAAACTTTAAACAGATTGTTGAATCGGATAATCAGCCTTTTCTATAAAATCTAATTTTAAAATTCTATTTTTTAAAATATTCAAAATATTATTTTCATATTCTTCAGCTATTTTAAGTTTTAAAAAGACTATTTCTCCAAATTTCTGCTCTATAATTGAAACATTGGGATCTTTGCTGAACATTCTTTGTATATGCGAAAAATTACTGTAATCGCAATATATCTCATAAATTAGAAAGGGTTCATATGTAACTAATTGAGAATTTTTAATTACTTCTTCAGCCGCTTGTGAGTATGCATCTATTAAGCCTCTAATACCTAATTTTATTCCTCCAAAGTATCTTGTTACTACAATTGCAACATTGTACAAGTTATATTTTTCAATAACTCCTAAAATTCGCCTACCAGCAGTTCCTGAAGGTTCTTTGTTATCAGAATAATTAAAGAGTTCTCTCTCATTTTCATAAACTCTATAAGCCCAACAATTATGAGTAGCGTTTTTATATTTTTGATTGATATCTTTTATAAAATTATGGGCTTGAAATGTATTTTTTATTTGTAAGGCATTCGCTATAAATCGCGATTTTTCTATGATGATCGTAATTTCTTTAGAGTTTTCTATCGAAATGTACTTCATTTTGATTCTCTTTTGATATTTTATTCATAAGTATAAAATTATTTGTCCATCAAAATCTTCAGGGATATTGAAAACTTTTGAGGCATTACCTTGGTTGACAGCTATTTCATAGTAGCCAGAACTATCTAAATGAATTATCAAGTCACCCTTTCCGACTTCTGAATAGTTATTAACTAAAAATGCTTCTTTTTTTATGCCGTTGATTTCTACCTCAAAAAAACTTTTAGATGTGATTTTTGAAAGATACTTAGGAGTTAAATTAGTTTCTATGTTTCCAAAATCGTCTGAATAGAGATATTCAAAAATAAGCCTGTTATTTGTGATCTCGGGTTTTTTAATTTTGAATGTTTCTATATCTTCATATTCTATTTCTTTTCCAATTTCATTTAAAGTTATACCTTTATTAAGGTATGCTGCAACCGGTGCAAAAATATCTCTTCCATGAAATGTCAAAGATCTTTTTTTGTAATAATATTTTTCATTTGAAAGTTCAACAGCTTTTTTCAAACCAAATTCTTCAATTACCAAGCTGAATAAACCGTTGTCCGGTCCGACAAAAAAAAGGTTATTCTGAATGGTTTGTAGAGCTATAGGTTTTCTATTACTTCCAACAGTAGGGTCTACTACACATAAAAAAACAGTTTCCATTGGAAAATCAAAAGAAGCTCTATGTAAAATACATCCATATTTTTTGATATTAAAATGCCCTGCGCTATGAGTAATGTCTATTATTTCAGCATTTTCATTTATTTGTTTTATTACTGATTTAGTAACTCCTACATAGTATGAAGAAAGCCCCCAATCTGTTAAAAAGGCTATTTGTCTCAATGTTATCTTCCTCCTAAGCTTTTTGAGTTGTTTTTATAAATAATATAGAACCCAATAAAAACGTTATACCAAAACAAAGTAATATTATAATTTCATTACTTATTTGAAAGAGCCCATAACCTAAGACAGTTAATTTTCTCCATGCGTCCAACGAATATTTAATGGGAAATATATTTGCCATATATTGAAGGAAACTTCCATCTGGAATAGGTATCAATATACCTCCAAATATGAACATTACTCCTATTATAGCTGTTACAAGGAAAGACGAAGCTTTAGCTGTTTTCAAAAAAGAAGATAAAAATAAACCAAATGTTGAAAAAGCAAATACTGAAACTAATATTAATAAAATCAAATTCCAAGGAGCAGCCTGAGAATGTACACCAAAAAGTCTAAACATATACCATGAAAACAGTCCTGCTAAAAAACCCATTATTATGTAAGCTATTAATTTAGAGAGGACAAAATCTCTTAACTTTAAACCATTTGAAATATACAAATCCAACAGGCCCATTTCTCTTGATTGCCCAAATGTATACGCAATACCAATCATCGATAAAAGCAAAATAGCTACAACTGCGACTAAAGGGGCAAACATATCATTGATACCCAAATTTGTAGAGCTTGAGACAACCAAAGATCCGTCTTCTAAACTCGGAATTAACATTTTAATTTCTGGTTTCGGTCTTGTTTCGTCTATTCCGATGCCTCCACCAGCTAAAAAATTAGTAGTAGAATCAACTCTGATTTCAGGAATTCCAGCCAATTCATCAAAAACAGCTTTAAAAGCTGTATAAATCATCATACTGTTTTGAATTTTATGTGGATTTGGTACTATATAAAGTGTGGTTTGCCTTCGATTGACTAAATCATTGGTAAATCCTTTTGGTATGATCAAAATAGAATCATATTTCGATTGCATAATAACTTGCTGTAATTGTTCTTCATTTTTTATTTCTAAAGTATTTTCAAAGTTTAAAAATTGTTTTATTAGCAAAAAAGCGATATTTCCCAAAAAACTGTTATCTTGATTATACAATGCAAGTTGAAAGTTTTGTACCAAATCGGTTGGATAAAAAGATGAGCCTAAAAAAGCAAGAATAATAGGAACAATTAGAGTTAGTATTAAAACCGCTCTATTTCTTAAAACCTTTTTAATTTCATACCAAGACATTTTTAATGCTTTCATTTTTTCCTCCTTATCCATATCCTATACTTACTTTAGAAATTCTAAGAATCGTTGTATATATTTTATTGTTAAATTTTTTATAAAATATATATATAACTTTAAATTTTACTAATTCTGAATTTTTTTAACTTTTTCGGTACTTGTACCGAAGGAAGAGGGAGAGGGCTCCGCCCTGGACCCGCTATAAATTCAAATGCTTATTTTTAGAAAATTCTCATTTCTAAAGTCCCTATTTATATTTTTATCCGCTTATATATATATATGTTTTAGATCTGATTTTTTATAAAATGCCTACATAACTTTAAATCTCACTAATTCTGAATTTTTTTAACTTTTTCGGTACTTGTACCGAAAGAAGAGGGAGAGGGCTCCGCCCTGGACCCGCTATAAATTCAAATGCTTATTTTTAGAAAATTCTCATTTCTAAAGTATTTATTATTTATTACTCTCTTTAAAAATTTCAAAACTTAAGTTTTACCAAATTTTTAGCTTTAAATTTTTTCAAAAATACTTCCATCACTCTAACGCTTAATAACTATGAGTTTCTTTAACTTTTTCACTAAGTGTAGCAAAGGAGATGAGAAAGGGCTGTGTCCCGACCTTTTTAAAACGACTAATCATATTTCATTATTACTAAATAAAAAAATAATTATAGCGTGAAGATAAAAATATTAACTTCTATATTTTTCCATATAGTTTGATATTTTTAACATAATATTTGCAGATTCATAAAATGTTAGAGTCTCATCCTCTACACATATATATAATCCGTAAGTATCTATAGTTGATTTGTGCATGGTGCTCATATTCTTGGGCCACACTACCATGTCTCTAATTTTTGGATAATAAGGTTCCTGCTTTTTTTGAATTCTAAATAAACCAAAATTATCCATGTCTTTGTATTTTATAAATCGTTTATATTCACTTCCATTTCCAAGCTTTGTGTTGAATGCAATGCCTTTTTCACCATAGCCAAAGGCTGAAGGAGTTAGATTGTATAAATGATCCATGTCGTTTATTTGACCCATTCCAAAAAAGCATAATTCATAGTTCCAATTATTTGAAGAATATCCTGATTCTTTAATAAATTTCTTTAAGTCATCTAACATTTTTTCTTCTTTAGAAGCAATAAATATTAATACTGCCGCAACTATAATATATAAAAATATCGGTATATTTGAAAATCCAAGAAAAAACATAAAAATTTGTGAAATTAACAAAGAAGAAGCTTCGATCAAAAAAATTTTTGAGTTATTTCTTCTCAACAAAAAGTAAGATAAAATTAGGGTTAATGAAGAAATTCCAAAGAATAACCATCCTTTTACAAAAAATTGCAATAGTGGAATCAATCCTAAAAAAAATGAAAGAATAAGTTTCATATTTACCTCCTACTTTCCCACACAGAAATTTGAAAATATTGTATTTAATAATTCGTCAGTATAGTTTTCGCCTGTGAGTTCGTAAATTTTTTCGATAGATTTTCGAATGTCTATCATCACAACATCATTTGTAAAACCTTTATTAATAGAATCTATAGCTGAGATAACATATTCTTTGGCCGATTCTAAAGCGTTTTTTTGCCTTTGAGTCGTAAGTGTGGGTTCTTCTATATTTAACTTTTCAAAGTACATTTCAAAAATTTTGTCTTCAAGAGATTTTATTTTACAATTTTTTGCGGAGACAGAAATAACTTCATAATTTTCATCTTGGATATTTTTAAAATAATTATTTTCATTGAAATCAGAAGAATCATTCTTATTTAAAACAATTATAACATTTTTGTCTTTTAAGTTTTTTACATAATTGTATATAAGATTATCTGAATCATCAAAAGGTGTTGTCCCGTCCACTACAAATAAAATTAAATCTGCCTGTTTCATAGAACTTATAGTTCTTTCTATACCTATTTTTTCTAACTTGTCTTTCGTGTGTCTTATGCCTGCTGTATCTATGAGCCTTATGAATATGCCGTTGATATTCAAATTTTCTTCAATCGTGTCTCTTGTGGTTCCAGGAATATCAGTAACTATAGCTCTATCTTTTCTTAAAAGGGCATTCAGCAAAGTACTTTTTCCAGAATTTGGCTTTCCAACTATTACAGTTTTTAAACCTTCAATTGCAATTATTCCATTATCAGATTCTTGCAATATATTTTCCATATTTTTCAAAATTTCTTTTAATTTTTCGTTTAAATTTCTTGTTGTTAGTTCTACATCTTCAGGATAGTCCATTTCTACTTCTATTTCAGCAGCAATTTTTAAAAGCTCATTTTTTATCTCAATAATTTTTTTAGATAGGGAATTTGATAATTGATTAAGTGAAACTTTTAAAGCTATTTCTGTCTCTGATTTTATTAGATTATTAATTGCTTCTGCCTTTATAAGATCCATCTTACCATTTAGCACAGCTCTTTTTGAAAATTCACCCGGTAAAGCTTGTCTCGCTCCATTTTTTAAAATCGTTTTTAAAACGTTTAATGTTATTAATTTACCGCCATGACAAAAAATTTCAAGCATATCTTCGCCTGTATAAGAGTTAGGACCCTTATGATACACCCAGGTAATTTCATCTATTTTTTTATTTTCATCGTATAACCATCCATAATACATTCTTTTTGATTCATAATTTTTAGGTTTTAAAGTATTATCTATTATTTTTTTTACTTTGTTTCCCGATACCCTAACACTTCCTATAGCGCCGGTACCTATAGGAGTAGATATAGCTGCTATTGTATCATATATCAAGCGTTTCACCTCTTAAATATTATGAAAAAACTTTTTCCATATACTGTATTTCATCTTTAGGTCCATATGCAATAAGTTCTTTTGTATCTGGAGAAAAAGTGGTTTTTCTTGAAAATTTATTATATTTTTCTATCTTTGGCAAAACATCATCGGTGAATTTAAACGAGATATAAGTTTCACCTATATCGATTTCTTTAATACCTTCCATGCTTGCTTTAACTTTAATTAATGCATATTTAAAAAGTCTTTCTACGGATGGTGGAACCCTTCCATATTTATCTATAACTTCTGCCTGTATATCTTCGACTTCTTGAGGAGTTTTTGCCACGGAAATTCTTCTATATATTCTCATTCTTTCAATTGAATTTGGTATGTATTCTTCTGGTATAACTAATGAACCCTTTATGCCTTTAATCTCAGTATAATTTTGAGGTTTAATGATCTCCTCTTCTTTTTTGATTCCATATTCAAATAAAACTTTATTCAACATCTCTTGATAGAGATGTAGTCCTATAGCGTTTATATGACCTTTTTGTTCTATGCCAAGTATATCGCCATATCCTCTTATTTCCATATCTCTTAGAGCCAGTTTTAAGCCACTTCCTGGTTCGTTGTATTGTTTTATTGCTTCTAAACGTTTTTTAGCTTCTTGGCTAAGTTCTTTTTTATATAGAAAATATGCGAATCCTCTTTTGTTTGATCTACCTACTCTTCCTTTTATTTGATAAAGTTGTGAGATTCCATATCTCTCGGAATCGTCAACTATTAATGTATTAACGTTAGGAATATCGATGCCGTTTTCTATAATGGTTGTAGCAAGTAGAACATCTATTTCGCCTTTATAAAAATCATTTATAACTTCTGCAAATTCTTTTTTATTGGTATTTCCATGGATCATCTTAATTTTAACTTCTGGGACAAGGAGCACCAATTTTTTATATATTTCATCTAATTCTTGAACTCTATTATGAATAAAGATAGTTTGACCACTCCTTGCTTTTTCTCTTAAAATAGCAGTTCTTACAATTTTGTCGGAATATTGCCCAATGTATGTTTGTATAGGCAACCTACCAAGAGGTGGCGTAGAAATAGTGGATATTTCTCTTAAACCACTTATGGACATATATAAAGTTCTTGGAATAGGGGTAGCACTCATCATTAAAAAATTTACCCCTTCACTCAATTTTTTAAATTTTTCTTTTTGTAATACCCCAAATCTTTGCTCTTCATCTACTATTACTAAGCCCAACTTTTTAATCTCTAAAGAATCTGATAAAAGTGTATGTGTACCTATTATTATATCTATTGTACCGTTTTTTATTTCTTGAAAAATGGCTTCTTTTTCTTTTAGCGTTCTATGCCTTGTCAATAACACTATTTTTACTCCAAAAGGTTCCATCCTTTCTTTAAAATTTTCATAATGTTGATTGGCAAGTATGGTTGTTGGAGCTAATAATAATACCTGATAATTTGAAACAACGGCTCTAAAAGCGGCTCTCATAGCTACCTCTGTTTTACCAAATCCGGAATCTCCTGCTAATAATCTGTCCATAGGTTTATCACTTTCTAAATCTTTTAAAATCTCTTTTATACTTTTTTCTTGATCAGGTGTTTCAATATAGGGAAAAGTTGACTTAAACTTTTCCTCTAATTCTTTATCTCCTTCCAATCTTATTCCTTTTTGATTTTCTCTTAGAGCGTATATTTTTAAAAGTTCTTTTATTTTTTCTCTTATTTCTTTTTGAACTTTTAGTTTAGTGTTTTTCCATTTTTTCCCGTTTAAAGAGGAAATAGTAACTACTTGAGGGTCCCCAATATATTTTGAAAGTTTATCCAACCTTCCTACTGGAACATAAACTTTAGAACTATTAGCGTATTCTAACGTTATGTATTCTCTTAAACCCAATGATGTTTCTACTTTGTTAACGCCGTGGTATATTCCTATTCCATAGTCTTCGTGAACAACTAAATCGCCTTCTTTCAAATCTTCCCAATCTAACAAAGGTATGTAATCAATTCTTTTGTCTTCTTTTTTTGACTTTATAAATGAAATTTTTTCTAAGTTTAAATTTAATTCTTTATAGGTTAACTCGTTTATTATTTCTATATTATGTCCCGAAAACGTTTTGTATAGGTTTTTCTTTAAAGGAGTATCACACATTTCATAATTTTCTTTTTCTTTTTCGGCGTAAGATTTTATGACATCGCTTTTGTTTATTATATAAATTTCAGAATTATTATCAAGATAACTTAACAAGCTATTTTTGTCTTTATAAAATATGCTTGGGATTGTATTTAATTGGTCTGGTGTAATGAGATTTTCTTCTTTAAATTTTTCCATATAATATTTTATTCGTTTTTCGTAGATTTTTAAATTGTTTTCGAATTTCAGTATTTCCGAGCCAGGAATCAATTCAAAACAGTCTAAATTTTGTACGGATCTCTGCGAGTAACTATCGAAGAAAGTTATTCTATCAATTTCATTATCAAACAATTCTATCCTTAGAGGATAGTCGTACAATGGTATATAGGCATCCCTCACAAAGCCTTTTTTCGAAAATTCACCAGGATTTACCACTTCCTCAGATATTGTGTACCCCAATTGATATAAATCTTTCGTTTCCATCTTAAAAGTATCTTTAAGGAAGTATTTTTTTGTTATAAAATCTTTCTTTGGTACAGTAAATTTAATCAAGGCGCTTAATGTAGTTAAAATTGGCGCATTTTTTTTATTTAACAAGTAATACAAAGTTTTTAATCGCTTTGCCTTTATACTTGGCGAAACATCTAATTCTTCATAAGGAAATATATCAAAATCTGGATATTCTAATATTTTATCATCCTCTACTTCTTGAAAAAAGTTTTCAGGTACTATTACAACCGTTTGCTTATTAGCATTTTTTAAAAAATTCAAAAATTTTATTAATTCATTTTGAAGCAATTTAATATTACCTCCTGATATACTTGATGTATCTTTTATTTGATAATAAATCTATAAAAACTGCTGAATCGTAATAAAATTCAATGTCATTTTCGTTTCCTTCTAAACTGCAAATCAAATAATTATCTTTCCAATAATATTTAACTGTTCTCCCTACAGGTACACTAACATAAAATCCTAAAAAGCTTATTTTCGAAAGACTTATGTTGTTCAATTTAGCAACTTCTTTAGCCAATTCTAAAATATATTCCTTTGAAATAGAACGTTTCAAAGATTTTACTAACGGTTTATACACAATCTTTTGAGGGATCTTTTCCTTTATTTTAAACTCTATCATTTTTGTCGTATTTATAGAGAATTTCCACTTCACTAAAACATCATTTAAGAATAGTTCATAAAGTATTTCACTTTCTAATAAAGTTATATCAAAAGAATTAAAACTTCTTATTATGTTCGTTTTAATAAATTCATAACTAAATATTTCTTTAGATAGCATATTTTCCTCGTTCCTAATAAAAAAAGACTCCTTTTTAAAAGGAGGTTCTTCTTTTAGCTTACTCAGGTGGTTTGTATTAAGACTTCTGATATTAAATTTTTGGTTGGAGGCGTTCATTCTTGAAATCTTTATGGAATGTTGCGCAACTTTTTTCAAATTATAGTTGAATTGTATATTAACTTGGTTTATTTTTATTCTTTTTCTTCCGAAGAACATATATAGATCAACGCCTCTTTTAAGCGCCTAAAGGGTTCTAAAAGGTCAAAAACTTCTGCGTAGGACCTTATTTTTTTTAAAAGTGTTGAATCAACTATTTTTGTAGAATAAAATTTTAAACTTTTATTTTCGTCTATAGGAATTACTCCTTCTTTTTCTTTAACGCCGAACCCTACATCGCTATTAACTTCTATTAAATAAATAATAGTTTTTTCTATGTCAGCATAATTTAAAATATCTTTGTCATCAGTGAAAATAATCTCCACATCATGTGGTGAAAAAAGGTCTTTATTAGTTAAAATTTCAAAAGCAAAATAATTTTTCAGATTGTTACCATAAATTATTTTTTGGATTCTCGTAGGTTTAACTGGATCTGTATACTTAAAAGAAACTGGTATACCTTTTTCGTTAAGTATCAGAAAGCCACCTGCATAAGTTTCATTTTCAGATTTATAAAGAGAAAAATATCCAATCATCTTTTAACCCCTTGTCTATTAATGTATACTCGGATTTTATCAATATTTCAGCGTTTAATTTTTTATAAAATATATCTACGATTCTAATTTTTAGGTTTTCTCTATTTCTTTAATCTCTTAGGTACTTGCCTTGTACCAAGAGGAGAAAGAGGGCGCCTTAATGAATCCATTGTAAAATCAAACATTTATTTTTTTAAAAATTGTCATTTCTAAAGTTTCTATATTAATATGACAAACTCAATTTAAAAATTCAAAAAATCTCGATTTTTAAAAGAATTTTAATTTTAAATCAACTATCTCATGTTTCTTTATTCATAATCTTAAATCTAAAATTTTTCCCCTGTATTCATCAATTCTTAAATTATATGTGTTTTTATTTAAAACTATTATTTCCCTTTTTTTAGGGAAAAGATTTTCATCATTTTCGTTTTGAATATTCTTTTTTTCGGTTTTATCTTTGGTTTTTACTTTTTTTCTTAAATTTTCCGAATATTCAGCAGCTTGTTTTATCAATAAAAGATTTTTTGTAGCATCAAAAGAATGAGATACTGCTTGAACATTTTGAGCAACATCAACAGAACGTGTAACTAATACTTGTAATTCATGAAGGGATGACAATTTACTCACTTCCCGTCACTTTTTTTTTGAGTTTAATAATAATTGCTGAATGTAATTGAGATACCCTTGATTCGGTTATTTCTAAAACTTTTCCTATTTCTTTAAACGTTAAACCTTCGTCATAATACAACGATAAAATGAGCTTTTCACGGTCAGTAAGCATTGATATACTTTCCTTTAATTTTTCTTTTAAAATCTCTTTATAAGCGACGACTTCTGGATCGTTTTCTTCTTCATTTTCTTCAGTCCAAATTTCTTCTTCATCGCTTGAAAAATAATCATCCAAGTTTAATATTTGACGCTTGCTTATAGAAAATTTTATCTTGTTTAAATCTCCTAAATCGATATGTAACTTTTTAGCTATAAAATCATCGTCTAAATATTCATCTTCTTTAGACTCGTATACTAAATCTTCATATTTTTTTACTAAACTCCTTGTTTCCTTAGGTAACCAATCTATTTTCCTTAAATAATCTAACATAGCTCCTTTTATTCTTTTCAAAGCATATGTGTAAAAAGATACCCCTTTTTCTGGTTTAAATCGTCTATATGACTGTATCAGTCCAATTATTCCTTCTTGTATTAAATCGTCTAACTCCACATTTTTTGGAAGTGTACTTTTTAAATTTAAAGCAATAATTTTTATTTTTGGTATAAACTCCTTCACCAATTGTTCTTCGTTTATTTGATATTTCATAGCATATCTCCTCAAATAACAATCACTTCAACCTTTTCTCCCCCGCCTACCTTCTTTACCTTAAGTTCTCCACTTGCAATATCGTATTCCACACTTCTTGCTCTTGAACCGCTAGTATCTTCGGATACCAATTTTATTTTATAATCTTCTAAAATTTTTTTAATAGCAGTAACGTTTTTGTTTCCTATATCGAGACTAGAATTAGAGCTTTTAAACATAGATGCTCCTCCAGCTATTTTCGCTTCCATTGTTTTAACATTTGCACCCATTTTTAAAAGCTCTTCTACAAGTTTTTTGATGCCACTATCAGCATATTTTCCAACTTTTTCATTAGAATTATTTCTGCTTTCAGGAAGCATAACATGAATCATACCTCCAATCAATTTTTCTTTGTCTCTTATGCAAACAGCGACACAAGAACCTAATCCTAAAGTCACTAAAACTGTTGGATTTTTATCAACAGTGTATTCTCCTATTCCTATAATTTTTTTATTCATAATTAAAACCTCATTCCCAAGCTTTCTAAGAGTTTTTTTACGTTTTTTTCGTCAGAAAGGTAGATTATATAACCTTTTATTTCTTCTGTATATTCTTCTACAGATATGTCAGTTTGAATGAGAATTATATAATCTCCACCTTGAGTTATTATAAGTGATGCTTCTGAAACGATTGCAGATAACATATCAACCACAACCTTGGGAGGTAAGGAATGGATATTTAGACCTGTAAAGTTAGAAATGGCTACTATATATGAACTGCACATAATATTCCCTATTTCGCCAATAGCAGAACTAGTTAATTCGTCAAGTTCAGTTAAATCTTCTGGTTTAGTGAGCATTAAAAGTTCTAATAAATTCTTGGTTTCTTTAGTGCCTAAAAGGAACAAAATGGCACCACTTAGATCACCCTCAATCTCCACTAAAGATCCAGCTGTAACTTCCTCTGGGGTTTCGAAGGTTTTCCATAAATTAGAAATAGGTATAACATCGACTGAAGGAACAGTTATATCTATTTTTTTATTTAACATCATTGATATAGAAGTAGCTGCATTTCCTGTTCCTATATTACCCAATTCTTTTAAGGCATCTAATTTTTGATTGTCTAAGTTTTCATGTATAGACATTAATTCATCCCCTTTCAAAGTAATTAAATAACATCTTCAACAATTCTAAAATTTCTGTGTTTTAAATGTTTTATATTAGGTTCAAAATCATTATTTTTAAAAACTCGTCATATCTTTTAAATTCGAAAATACTAAGCAAGATCTAAAAAATTATAAAATGCCGTTAATTGATTGACGTTCATATTTAAAAACAAATTTTACAAATGTTTCTTCAAATCTTTTATCTACACTTATAAACTTTATGCCATACGTATAGTCTCCTAAAGGTGTTTTTCCTATATCTCTTACAACTTCAGCTTCAAAGTTTTCAAGTATAATTTCATTTTTTAGATTCAAATTTATTAAAATTTTTTGTCCCAATTCAAGTTTCTTTTTGGTAACTATTGCCATACCTCCAGCACTAAAATCTTTTGACATAAAACGATATTTTTCAGAAACTTCGTTTTTTGAACTTTCAAGATCCTTTTTTAGATAAAAATAACCCTCTTCAGCTATTGGAATCCTTGCATATCGTCTTCTTTGTATTCTATAAATTATCTCTGGAAGACTAATTATTAAGTATCTTACTTTTCCTTCTTTTCCCATGCTGTATACTGTACTTTTGAAAATATAAACAGCGTTTTTAGAATATGCTCTTACTTTCAGCTTGGTTCCGTCAGGTATTTTCAGGTAAGCTCCTTTATGTATGGGTAAACCTATTTTTGCGATGTAAATCTTTTGATCAAATTCATACAATATACTTTTATAGGAACCTTTAAAGTATCCTTCATCAATTTCTAAGTCCAAAGGCATATTTGTATATAATACATTCCTTGATAATACTTTTTCGATAAAATCAGACATTTTTATCACCGCGTTTCAAGAGATTGTTTTCTTTTTTAATTCTCAATTCCAAAAATTTTTTTCAATCTTTTGGAAAAACTGAAATTTTCATTGATAGTTTTTATATTAAGTATACTATCGGCTATCTTTTTAATGTCTTTTGAAAATTTACTAGTTTCTTTAAGATAAACCAAAGGGACTTGGCTTTTTACGCTGATATGAACATTGCTATCATAAGAAATTTCATAAAATTCTTCTATATTTCTATTCAAAAATCTTTTAACAGTTTCTCCCAAAACAGATTTAACATTTTCCACTTCCTCTTTATCTTTCACCATGTTCAAAACTATATCTATTTCACTTTTTACTCCTAAAAAGGATAAAGCTTTCAATAGGGAGTAAGCATTAACAACTGCAGTTGGTTCAGGAATAGTAACCAAAAATATCTTGTCAGAATTAAGATAAAAATTATTGAGCTTTTCAGAATAACCTGCTCCTACATCAATTATTAAATAATCAATTTCTTTCGAAACAATTAAAAACTCATCGAATATGCCGTTGTTAAAACTATTCTGGAAAATTTTCCAGTCATTAAAATCAAAGCCGGTGCTTATTATTTTTATTCCATAAGAGGTTTCTTGAACACATTCTAAAAAACTTACTTTGCCTTTCATATAATCACTAAGCGTGTATTTAACATTACTTCCCAATAAAATAGAAGCATTTGCAAAACCTGCATCAGAATCAAAAAGAAGTATTTTCTTATTGTAAGAAGCTAATTTAGCCGCTATATTAACGGCAAATATAGATTTCCCAACTCCACCTTTTCCGCTCAAAACAGAAATAATTTTAGTATCAGAGTTAACAAATTCTTTACGCAATCCGTTTGCTTGATCTTCATATAAATTTTTCATTTAAATACCTCCTTAAGAGCCACATTCACCAACTGCTCTTTTCCTGGAAATTTGAGATCTTCGGGAACTCTCTGACCGTTTGTTATTCCTAATAAAGGCAATTTAGAATGTTCCAAAAAAGAAAACAATTGGCCAAAAGAAGATGTTTCGTCTAATTTAGTGAAGATTAGACAGTTTGGTTCAAGAAAAGAAAAGCTATCATAAGTTTTTATCATATCTTCACAATTAACATTTGAAGAAATAAGTAATATTTTATAGTCCGGTTTTATGGCATCAATAAATACTTTTAATTCTCCCATTTGAAGGTTGTTTTTGGGGCTTCTTCCTGCTGTATCTATTAAAATTACATCATAATTTAAAAGCGAGTCCACAGTAGTTTTCAAATCTTGAGGATTGTAACAAATTTTTAAAGGAATATCCAATATATCTGCATAAGTTCTCAATTGGTCTGTAGCCGCAATTCTATAGGTGTCTATGGTAACAAATGCGATTTTTAATTGTTCTTTTTTCATTATAGCTGCTATTTTTGCTAAAGTAGTAGTTTTTCCGACACCAGTTGGACCTATAAATATTACTTTTCCTTTTATATTGTTGAAATTAATTGTTTGTAAAACATTAGAAAGTTTTTTTTCAAATTTAATTTTTAACACATCGTCTGACTTCCAATTTTCTTTAATGTTTAAATTTGATATTTCTAAAATAAAATTATTTATAAAATCTTTTGAATAGGACTTTTGATATAAAATTTCTTTTAATTCTTGTAAAAATAAATTAGTGGAATCTATTTTTTTATTTAAACTTTCTACCATTTTCTTTAATTCTTCAAATTTTACACTTTCGACTAAGTGATCATTCGAATTAACCTTTTGTTTTTCTTTAGCGATAAGGTCACGTTTGTTGTAAAAATCTTGTGCTTCTTTATCTATTTTTGAAGAAATTTCTCGATTTCTTTCTATTAAATTTATTAATTCTTCATTTAAATCTTTAGAGGTTAATCTTTCTTCTTGAGATGCGAAATAATTGACATTCTGTTTATTATTTCTCTTTTCATTTTCCATATTCCTATTAATTATTTCATTAAGAGAATAGGTATTATAATTTTGTTTTTGAATGTCTTTATTTTTACTTTTTTGAGGTTCTTTTTTGTCTTTTTCATCAATTTCACTTAAAACTGTAACTTCCAGATATTTTTCACCACCAATTCCAAAAAATCCACCTTTTTAATTTTTTTGGTATCTAAAATATAGGCATCTTCACCAAACTCATGCCTTATCTTTTCCATTGCTTCAGAAATTGATTTGACAGTGTATTTCCTTATGAGCATTTACATAAGCCCCCTTAAACTTCGATAATTTCATTTACACTTAAAGGTGTATCTATTGGGACTTCTTCGTATGCTAAGACATAAATATTTTGAATAAATCTCAATATAAACCTTGAAAATGGATATCTTATACTTTTAGAACAAATCAAGACAGGATTATAACCTTTCATCATCATATTTTCAAGAGATTTTGAAATTCTGTCTATTAGGATGTTAGAATATTCTGGTTCTAAAGTTAATATTCTTTCAGAATCGTTTTTAATTATGGAATCCATTATCTTTTTTTCGACTTGTGGATCTAAGGCTACTACATGTAATTCGCTATCTTCTGATTTTAAGCTTTCCGTTATTTGCCTTCCTAAGGAAACCCTAACGTGTTCCACTAAATTTTCTATATCATTTCCATATTTATCAGATGCTTCAATTAAACTTTCAAATATCAATGGCAAATTTCTTATAGAAATTTTTTCATACAAAAGTGCGCCGATAACCTTTTTTAATTCGTGCATTTTAAGCATAGTTGGGATAAGAGTATCTACAAGGGAAGCATAATTAACTCGTAATCCATTTATAAGAATTTCTAATTCTTTAGTTCCAACAATTTCATGAGCATACTTTTTTATAGTTTCCGAAAGATGCGTTGCAAAGACACTGGGAGCATCCACCACAGTATATCCTTTTTCCATGGCTTCTTCCTTTAAATTTTCATCAATCCAATAAGCTGCTAATCCAAAAGCAGGTTCTTTGGTTTTTATTCCTGGTAACTCATCAGTTGTCATTCCGGAATTAATTGCAAGGAGTCTATCCGGAAATAGTTCAAATCTACCGACTTCTACTCCTTTAAGTTTTATTACATATTCGTTAGAACCTAAAAGAACACTGTCTCTTATTCTAATAGGAGTAATTACTATTCCAAGATCATATGCAAGTTGTTTTCTAACAACAGTTATTCTATCGAGTAAATCTCCTCCTTGATTTGGATCGGCTAAAGGAATTAAACCATATCCAATATCAATTTCTATAGTGTCTCCTTGTATTATTTCTGAAACTTCTTCAGGCGTTGTCAGCGGCGTATTAAAGTAATTGGGGATTTGCGATTTTTCTGGAATGGTTCCAGATTCTCCTTTTTCAGTCAAACCAGGTCCACCAGCGGTTTGATAACTCAATTGTGTTTTTTGATTTTTTTTGACAAAGTAACCAACTGAGAGTAAGCTAGAACCAAGAATCAAAGATGGTAATACTGGAATAGGAGTTAAAATGCCTAAAAAGACTAAAATTCCACCAGTAATATTTAAAACTTTGTAATCATTGGTCAATTGCTGTAATAAATCTTTTCCAAAATTATCTTGAGAAGCAGCCCTTGAAACAATCATACCAGCTGAAGTAGATATTAGTAAAGCTGGTATTTGAGCAACTAAGCCATCTCCGACTGTTAACAAAGCATATAACTCTGCTGCTTCTGCAATAGATAAACCTTGTTGAAGCATGCCTATTAATAATCCACCACCTAAATTAATTAAAGTGATTATTAATCCTGCTATAGAATCCCCTCTCACAAATTTGCTTGCTCCATCCATAGCTCCGTAAAAATCGGCCTCTCTTCGTATATCTTCTCTTCTTTGTCTTGCTTCTTCTTCATTTATCAATCCTGCTGAAAGATCTGCGTCTATACTCATTTGTTTTCCAGGCATAGCATCTAATGTAAATCTTGCTGCAACTTCCGATATTCTTTCAGTTCCTTTTGTGATGACAAGGAATTGAATTATTACTAGTATGAGAAATATAACAATACCTACAATATAGTTTCCTCCAACAACAAAATTACCGAAGGCTCTTATAACCTTACCTTCAAAATTTTTTCCTTGTAAAAGTATCAAGCGAGTAGAAGATACGTTCAATGCTAATCTAAGAAGAGTAGTTACAAGCAATAAAGATGGAAATATTGAAATGTCTAAAGCTCTTTTTAGATACAGTGTGGCTAAAAGTATCATTATCGAAAGTGTTATATTTAAAAGTTGTAAAAAATCAAGCAAAAAAGCAGGAATTGGAATAACCATTAAAATGACTATTCCCACTATCATAATTGAAATTATAATATCTAAACCTTTAAATTTAAAATTCACATAAATCGCCTCTTGAAAGTATCACAATGAAAGTTTATAAACATACGCCAATACTTCTGCGACTAATGTATACAACTCTGGTGGAACTTCTTCATCAATTTCAACTTCATGATATAATTTTTGAGCTAAAGTTGGTCTCTCTAATATAGGTATTTGATGTTTAAAAGCTATATCTCTTATTTTGAAAGCAATCTCGTTTGCTCCTTTAGCTACAACGATAGGAGCTTGCATTGTTTCGGCGTCATATTTCAAAGCAACTGCGTAATGGGTCGGGTTAGTTACCACAACATCTGCTTCAGGAACTCGTTGCATCATTCTTGAGGTTAACATTCGTCTCATTAATTCTCTTTGTTTTGATTTTATTTCAGGATTTCCTTCTACTTCTTTCCTCTCTTGCTTTACTTCGTATTTAGACATTTTTAAGTCTTTTTTGTACTCATATCTTTGGTACCAAAAATCAAATAAACTCAGCGCTAACAAAGCTATTCCTAATTGAAATAATATATTAATGATCATATCAAAAATTATTCTAAAAGAAGATATTGGTTCTTTGTCAGCCAGAGAAAGTATTTTGTTCCAATTATTAATTATAATATTATATGTCAATAAACCGACTACTAAGAGTTTTAATAAGGCTTTTAAAAGCTCTATAACTGATCTTAAAGAAAAAAGTCTTTTAAAACCTTTAATAGGATTAATCTTGCTTAAATCAAATTTTAATGATTTAAAAGTAAACAAGAATCTTGTTTGAATCATAGAAAGTATTGTTGAGACTATTACAGCCATCGCAAAAAAGAGTATCAACTTAATATATAAGCTCGAATGTGTGTTCAACTCGTAGTTTAACAATTCTGGGCCTTCAAATTCTAAATCTAATGAGAAATAATCATAAAATAGCTTAGAAATATCATTCAACAAAGGATTAAATATAATGAACAAAAAGGCAGACATAGCTAAAAAACTTACAGCCATGTTGAACTCATTAGATTGAGGCACATTTCCCTCTTCTCTTGCCTTTTCTAACCTTCGAGGTGTAGGCTCTTCAGTTTTTTCAGGGTCTGCAAAAAGTTGGAGATCTATTGAGATAAAAGAATTATTGATTTCTTTATCCATTGAATTAGCTGAAAAAACATACTTGAAATCTGTTCCTCCCAAATTAAAATCACCCCTAAAAAAAGGATAAATCCTACTAATATTTCTAAAGGTATTCCGACCATAAAAACATTAACTTGTGGAATAAGTCTTGATACAATTCCTAATGCTACTTTTATAATAATCATAAATGCAATTAACGGCATGGAAAGTTGAAGTCCTATTGTAAATACGTCAAATAATTTTTGCGAAAAAGCCAAAAAACCAGCTGAGTTAAGGTCAAACAATACTGGTATTTTATTAAATGAGTCCATTATTATTGTATAAAATATTAAAGGCCCCTTTAAAATAAAAAATATTAATACTGCAAATAAAAAAGATAATTCTGATATCAAGGAAATTTCATCATTTGTAACTGGGTCAAATACATTTGCCATTGCGAAACCCATTTGCATGCCAATAATTTCACCAGCAAATTGTATGGCATAAAATATAATGTTAGTTATTATTCCTACGCTTAATCCTATAAGGAAATTCAATACTAAATAATAAATGATCAATCCTGCAGAGGAATTGATTGGAAAAGATGAATTAATATTTAACAAAGCGATATATGAAATAAATAAAGTAATGAATACTCTTATGTTTACCGGAACAAATTGAGTACTGAAAAAAGGTATAAATAAAATTATTCCTGTTAATCGCATAAAAATAAAAAAATATATCCAAAGATTGTAAGATAAAGTTTCTAAAATCAACTAAATCATTCCTAAATAGTGTGTAAACAAATCAAAAGTAAAATCTGATATATTTTGCATTATCCACGAAAACAAGAAGGTTAAAGCTAAAAAAGTAATGATTATTTTTGGTGCAAAAGTTAATGTTTGTTCATGCAATTGAGTAACAGCTTGAAAAATACTTATTATAAGTCCTACTACAACGCTTATTATTAATATAGGAGAAACAACTTTTAAAAAAAGAGAGATTCCATTTTCGAAAACCTCTAAAAGTACTTCTTCTGTCATATAATCAACCTCCTGTAAAACTCCTTACCAAACCTCCTATTAGAAGATCCCAACCATTAACCATTACAAAAATCATGATTTTGAAAGGGAGAGATATTAGAATTGGAGGTATCATAATCATACCCATAGATAGTAAAATACTCGCTACAACCATATCAATTATTATAAATGGAAGATAAATCAAAATGCTCATTTTAAAAGCTATTTCCAATTCACTTATAGCAAAAGCTGGGACTAATATTTGAAAAGGGGTCTGTTGTATATCGTTTAACTCAATGTTCATAGCAGAAGATAACATATAAATGTCATCTTCATTTTTATGGGCAACTATTTCTGAAATCATGAAATTTTTGAATTGATCCCAAGTTATTTGAATTGCTTCTTCGTATCCGATTTCACCGTTGTTGTAGGGTATTATAGCATTTTGGTAAACATTATTAAAAATAGGGAACATTATCATTATTGTTAAAAATAAAGCTAAAGCAAGCATAACTTGATTAGGAGGGGCTTGCCGTGTCCCCATAGCTTGCCTCACAAAGCTCAATACAACTACAATTCTTGTAAATGATGTAAACAGCATTAAAAAACCTGGTGCTAAAGATAATAATGTAACTATCAAAAAAATAGTTAAAGTAGGAGATAGCGTATTAATATCCCCTTCGGAGTTAATTTGAATATTTAAAGAAGGAGCTTGTGGTATTTCTTGAGAAAACAAAAATGTTGAAATACTTAACAGTAATATAATAATAATTATTTTTTTAATTAGTTTTATCGTCATTTTTTTCTTCTCGAATATTTTTGTCCTTTTTTAACATTTTTGAAAATGTTTCAAGAAAAGTACTTTTTTCAGCAATTATATTGTTAACTTCATATTCTTCAAATTTTCTAATTATTTGAAAAGAATTTGTACTAACAACTACCAAATAAAACTCATCAAAAATCTTAAGTATCCCTACATATAAGTTTCTCTCTAAATAATATTTTTTTATAAAAGTTACTTCTTTTGTTTTAGGGCCTCTCTTGAAAGATCTATTCAACCAAAAGTACAGTAAAAGCAATAATATTACCAATAATACTATAGTAATAAACCAAAAGGTTACATCAAGAGTGCTCAAGTTAGTTGTTGGAGACGCATAATCAGTTGGCATTTTAACTTACTCCAATTTTTGTAAAGATTCTATTACCCTGTTTGGTTGAAAGGGTTTCACTATAAAGTCTTTTGCACCAGCTTGAATAGATTCTATAACCATTGCTTGCTGTCCCATTGCCGAACAGACAATTATTTTTGCGTTAGGATCTATTTGTTTTATTTCTTTTATTGCCTGAATACCATCTTTTACGGGCATAGTTATATCCATAGTTACAAAATCAGGTTTTAATTCTTTATATTTTTCTATAGCTTCTTGGCCATTACTTGCTTCCCCTACCACCTCATAATTTGCTTTTGTTAAAATATCTTTTAACATCATTCTCATGAATGCAGCATCATCTACTATTAAGACTTTTTTCCCCATTAAGACACCTCCTTAGAACTGCGTTTAATTATTTTTCTAATTGAATACCCAAAATAGCATTCAAATCGAGATAAACTATCAACCTATTTTCTATTTTGATAATACCCTTTGCACTTTCGGCATAAATATTCTTTTTAGAAAGTATTTTTTCTAATTTATTAGGATCTATTGAAATCACATTTTCTACTTCATCAACCAACATTCCTATTTCTTCATCATTTATTTTTAAAATAAGAATATTTTGATATTTATGATCAGAGGGCAAATTAAATTCCAAAATTTTTGATAAATCTATTATAGGTACAATTCTTCCTCTTAAATTAATCAATCCTTGCACAAAAACTTTAGCATTGGGTACAGGTGTAATTTCAGTCATATCAACTACACTTTCGATATTTTCAATAGAAAACGCATATTCCTGATCTAAAATTTTAAAAGAGAGGACATCTTCCATCTCTGTTTTGCCTCCTTTTGTTTGATAATTGATAAAGCTTTTACATTAATGAAGATACATCTAATATTAATGCTATTCTTCCATCTCCTAAAATAGCACCTCCACTAAATTCTTTTACATCACTTAATAATGTTCCTAAGGATTTTATAACAATATCATCTTGACCGAGTAGTTTATCAACAATTACTCCATATTTTTTGTTTCCTATTCTTATTATTACAATGTTTTCTTTTAAATTAGGTTGATTTCTTGAATATCCAAACAGATCTCTTAACCTTACGACTGGGATAACTTCGCCTCTAAGTAAGAAAACTTCTCTATCTTGCACGCTCTTTAATTCTCCATCATCTAATCTTTGGGTAGTGTCTATATTAGCAATAGGAATCGCATAAACAGCGTCATTTACTGTTATAAGTAAAGCTTCTATTATTGCTAAAGTTAGAGGTAATCTTATAGTTATTTTAGTTCCTTTATCTTTTTTTGTTTCTAAAGAGATACTGCCTTTCAAATTTTCAACAGTGTACTTAACTACATCCATTCCTACGCCTCTTCCTGAAATTTCTGTAGAATAGGTTTTAGTAGAAAAACCTGGCAAAAAAATAAAATTGTAAATATCTTCTTCGCTATATTTTGATGCTTCTGCAGCATTCACTATACCTTTTTCAATAGCTTTCCGTAAAATTTCATCTTTGTTTAGTCCTTTTCCATCATCTTCTACTTCTATTATTACACCATTTCCCTCATGTCTCGCTGATAAAATAATGGTTCCAACTTCGGGTTTACCTTTAGAAATTCTTTCATGAGGACCTTCAATTCCGTGATCTAAAGCATTTCTAAGCAAATGAATGAGTGGATCTCCTATTTCATCGGCAACTGTTCTGTCTAATTCTGTATCTTCTCCTTTTATTATAAAATTGACTTTTTTTCCTAAATCTTTGGCAATATCTCTTACAAGTCTTGGAAATCTGTTAAAAATAAATGCTACAGGAACCATTCTTACTTTCATAACTACATTTTGCAAATCTAAGGTTATTCTTGAAAGTTGAGACAAACTTTCATCTACTTCTTTAAGATTATATTTATTTAAAGTTTCAACTATTCTACTTCTAGCAATAACCAATTCTGCCATGAGATTCATCAATTCATCTAATTTGTTTATATCTACTCTAATTGATTTGGAAAGTTTAAATTCTTTTTCGTTCTTTTCTTCTTGCTGGATTTCGTTATCTTCTAACTTATTATCCACAGACTCAGTTGAAAATTCTTCAATCATAACCGAATCAACTTCACTTATATGACGAATAGTTTCTGCAATTTCTCCACTGTTTTTTGAAGTAATAATACCGAATATTAATTCTTTATCAAATCTTTCTTTTTCTATATCTTCAGTGCTTGGAAAAGTATAGACGATTTCACATCCCATTTCTTCTAATTTATGGTATATTGTATAAGCTCGTGCTTGCTTTAATTGTACATCTTCTTCTAAAACCACTTTCAAAAAGAAAAAATTTAAATTGTTTTCTTTAGCTTTTTGAAAAACATTTTTAAGGACTCTTTTTGTTTCAAGATCTAATTTAACAAAAAAATTATAAGTTTCTTTATCAGAATTTTCTTTATTTAAAAACTCATTATAAATAGATTTCAAGTTTTCTGATTTAGATAGTTCTAAATAATTATCCATTTTATTTTCCAAATTATTTAAACTTTCAACTTCACCTTTTCCTCCATTCTCTATATCATGAATGCTTTCATCTAAAGCATCAGCAGCTTTAAAAAGAATATCCAATAGACTATCAGTCAACTCAATTTTTTTATTTCTCAACATATCTAAAATATTTTCCAATTTGTGTGAAAATTTTGCTAGAACATCAAACTCCATCGTTCCAGCCATACCTTTTAAAGTGTGAACAATTCTAAAAATGTCGTTTAATATTTCAGCATCATCTCTATTTTTTTCTAATTTCAGCAAAAGTTCATTCAATTCTTGTATATTTTCTTTGGACTCTTCCAAAAAAACGTTTAAGTATACATTCATGTTTGGCATATTATCCCCTCCTACCTTGTTTTTTCTACTTGCTTTAGAAACTCTAAAAACCAAGTTTTATTTATTCGACCCTTCTAATTATACTCAAAACTTTCCATAATGCGAAATATGAAGCTCTTTTTCTAATATCTTCTCTGTTTCCCTGAAACAACATTTTTTCAATGTAAATTTTGTTTTTAAAATAAAATGAAAAATATACTGTTCCTACTGGTTTGTCTTTTGTTCCCCCTGAGGGCCCTGCTATTCCGCTCACAGCAACTCCAACATCACAATCCGTTAAATTTTTCAAACCTTTAACCATTTCAGTAACAGTTTGAGAGCTTACCGCACCATTCTCATTTAGGGTATTTTCACTTACATTTAGCAGTTTTATTTTTATCTTATTTGAATATGCAACTACAGAACCTTCAAAAGCTTTAGAAGAGCCAGGAACTGAAACAAAAATATCTGATATCATCCCTCCCGTACATGATTCGGCAAAAGAAATTTTTAGATTTTTAGATGTTAGTTCAGCGAGAAGTGTTTCTTCTAATCTTTCGTATCCTATAAAATACTCTGAAAATTTATCAAGAATATCTTTTAATATTGTGTCAAAAATTTTTTTATTTTCAAGTCTTATTCTCAAACTTGGTCCAATGTATTCTTCGATCTTTGTAGAATAGTCTACATTATCTAAAAAAGATGAAACTTCGTTCATAAATTCAGCTTCAGTTAAGCCATAGAAATATAATTTAAATTCATATTTTTTAGTATCTAAGTATTTAGACAACTCATCATAAATGTATGCATCAAAAATTGCTTTTGCTTCAGCAAAAGGTCCGGGCAACAAATAAATCATTTTACCATTTACAATCACTTTTTGACCAGGAGCACTTCCTACTGGATTAAGCAATATTTCAGCTGTTTTCAGAACATAAGCTTGTTTTTTTAAAATATCTAAGTATGTATTGGTTTTATTTTTATAATATTTTCGAATTTTTTCATACAAAGATTTATTAAATGACATTTCAATGCCTAAGATTTCTGAAACTGCTTGAACAGTCAAGTCATCTTTTGTTGGGCCTAATCCTCCTGTGGTGATAATTATATCGCTGATATTTAATGCGTCTTTCAAAGAATTTTCGATTAAAGTAATATCATCTTTTACGTTGATTATTTTCAGGGTTTCATGTCCTAATTCTTTTAACCTTTCGGCTAAATATTTTGAGTTTTTATCGAGGATTATTCCTTCTGTTAATTCATTTCCTGTTGCAATAATAGTTACTTTCAAAGAAGTCACTCCTGAAATATAATTTTGAAATCATAACAATTTTATCATATTTTTAGATATTGTTATTATTTTGTTTTGTTTGTTATTATATAATATATTCATAAAAACTTCAAAGTAGTTTTTATGAATATATTGATTTTAAATTTAATTGGATTATAAGAGCTACAATATTAAAGAAAACTTTTGTGAGAGGTAAAAAATGAAAAGAAACATAGTTGAAGAAGCCAAGAAAATCATAAAATTCTTTCCACGCGATATTTACGAAATAGATCCATATAAAGTATTGATTCAAACAGTTTTGTCTCAAAGAACTAAAGATGAAAATACCGAAAAAGCTTTTAAGGCCTTATTTTCAAAGTATAAAGATGTCAATGAAATATCAAAGTTAAATCCTCAAGAACTTTATAAATTAATTAAACCAGCTGGTATGTACAAACAAAAGAGTGAAAGAATAATTCAAATCTCAAAAATATTGGTTAATAAATATAATGCAAAGGTCCCAAATACATTGGAGGAACTTTTAACCCTTCCAGGTGTTGGTAGAAAAACTGCAAACATAGTATTATATGTATCTTTTGGAAAAGAAGCATTGGCAGTTGATACACACGTTCATAGAATATCAAATAGGTTAGGATGGGTAAAAACCAAATCACCTGAAGAAACAGAAAAAGCATTGATGAAGATATTACCCCCTAATCTGTGGGGGCCAATAAACGGATCAATGGTTTCTTTTGGCCAAAAAATATGTCGCCCGATCTCTCCAAAATGTTCTATTTGTATATTAAACGAGATATGTGCTTTTAATATTTCAAAGAGTAAATTAGATAGACAAAATAATAGATAGAATCAATAGATTTCTCCCTTTCCAAGTTTGAAGTCTACTAATCTAAGTTTATCTATTATTTTAATATCATAAGGGCATCTTTCTTCACACAAACCACATTTTGTGCAATCTTTAAAGGTCTTGTTTAGCGTAGAATAAGCTTTTATAGCTTCATCCTGATTTCCGAACCAAAAAGCCAATCTTTCTCTGAGTGCGTAATCAGGAGCTTCATGAGGTTCATAATCTCTCATTTGACGATCATACCAACCTTCATATTCAAAAATTTTCATAATATCTATATTTTCTGGACAAGGTAGGCACTTTCCACATTGTCTACAAACATAAGTTCCTAATTCTGGTGCTTTGAAGTAGAGATTATCTATGGATTTTTTTAGCATAGGTTTAAAATTTTTAGCTATTTTTATATCTTTTAAAAGTATATCTTCTGAATTTGCCCCAACAACCATAACATCCAAATCTTGAGATAAAGCAAAATTTAAGGCGTCATCAAAATATCTATACAAATAACCGTCAGCAACAGATTTCATACCAACTACTCCCATATTTTTTGATCTAACATATGGAAGGAATTCATTGTAGGTTGAAGGGAAATTAAAGATATCTAGATAATTAAACTGTGTCATTACAACATCCAATTCAACTGTTTTTATAAGTTGAAATGCATAATCACATAATCCATGCACAGAAACTCCTAAAGCTCTTATTTTACCTTCTTTCTTTGCCTTCATAAAATAATCTAAAGCTGAAGATTTATTTAATAAAAGGTCTAAATCTTCTTTTTTTGTTACATGATGAATAAATAGGATATCAAGATAATCAGTATTAAGATTTTTTAATGTTCTTTCCAAATAAAATTGTGCTTGTTTTTCATCTCTTGCATGACATTTACTTGCAAGTATCACTTGGTTTCTTCTTCCATTCAAAGCATAAGCCATTTTTTTCTCGGATTCCCCATCTCCGTATTCCGCAGCTGTTTCTACGTAATTTCCCCCGGCTTGTAAATAAATGTTCATTAACTTACTTACGTATTCTTGTGAGATTTCAAGCATATGAAAGCCACCCAAGCCTAAAATTGAAACTTCAAAACCAGTCTTACCTAAAAGTCTTTTATTCACTTCACCCACCTTCCTTTCAATGATTAAAGTATAAAACTGTTTTTTTAATTATGCACTTAAAACTTTTCTTGATTCTTTTAATAATTCTCTGATTGGTAGATGTTGAGGGCATTCTTTTTCACAATCTCCGCATTCTTCACATTTAGAAGCATCAGCACCTATTTTAATGAGAGAATTGTATCTTTCTTTTGCTTCTTCAAAATTGTCAAAAATATAAGCTTCATTGTATATATTGAAAATTGTTGGAATAAAAATTCCATTTTTACAAGGCATACAATAGTTACATCCTGTACAATTCACTTTCGATTTAGAACTATATGTTTGCCTAACTTTTTCAATAGTGTTAAGTTCAATTTGACTCAAAGAATTAGATAAAGCATCCGTTGCAGCAGTAATATTTTCTTTTACTTGCTCCATTGTAGACATACCACTTAAAACAACAGATACTTCTGGATGATTCCAAACCCATCTTAAAGCCCAATATGCCGGGCTTTTAGCTGGATTTAGCTTTTTAAATATTTCATTTGCTTCTTTTGGAAGCTTATTAGCTAATTTTCCTCCTCGTAGCGGCTCCATAATTACTACACCAAGCCCTTTTTTATAGGCGTATTTTAGACCGGCAATTCCGGCTTGATAATGCACATCAAGATAATTGTATTGAATTTGGCAAAAGTCCCAATCATAATAATCAACAATTTCTTTAAATGTTTTGAAATCGTCATGGAAAGAAAAACCTGCGTATTTAATTTTTCCTTTTCTTTTCATTTCATCAAAGAATCTTTGGAAATCTAATTTTTTAATTTTCTCCCAGCGTTCTTTGTCAATAGAGTGAAGCAAATACATATCCACATATTGTACATCAAGTTTTTTTAATTGTTCGTCTAAAAAAGTTTCAAAATCTTCGTATTTGTTTACTAACCAAACTGGACTTTTTGTTGCCAGGTAAACTTTTTCTCTGTAACCGTCTTTTAAAGCTTTACCAACTACGTACTCACTGTTACCACCATGGTAAGGATACGCAGTGTCTATATAATTTACACCTTTTTCAATGGCGTATCTTAACATTTCGATTGTCAATTTTTCATTAATTTCATTAGGGTTATTATTTAAAATTGGAAATCTCATGCAGCCAAATCCTAAAGTTGAAATCTTGATATTAGTTTTGCCGAAATTTCTATAGTTCAAAGACATCACTCCTTAAAATGATTTATAAATATTTTACATTAATAGTTTAAAAAACAAACTAATAATATTATACAAAAAAAATTGAAAAATTGAAAGAAAAGCGTATTTTTACGATTAAGGATTTAAAGTATATGATATAATAAAAATAATAGTCAAATATTGTATGAGGCTCTTCAAGGTAACAAATTATATTTACTAAAAATTATTAAACATCTTAGAAATGATAATTTTCTAAAAACAAGCTTTTAAATGTAAAGTGGGTCTAGGGTAGAGCCCTTTTTCTTCTTTTTCGTTAAATGGAGCGAATCAATAGAAGCGGCGACTTATATGGGTGTTTCCAGACAAAAAAGTATTTTTGGAAAAATTAAATGCTAAAACATATATAAAATGCAAATTTTAGAATTTCCAAATTTAGTAAAAATCATAAACAGGAGGAATTAAATGCAATTATCTGATTTACTTTCTTTTTTTACTAATTCTGGATTTGCAAATATTATGTGGTCTCAAATATTCATGATCGTCTTGGGATTAGGAATTATTTATATAGCTATAGCTAAGCATGCTGAACCACTTTTATTGATTCCATTAGGATTTGGTATGATAATGGCTAATTTGCCTCCCGAGATGACAGGAATACTTTTAGCTCCACAAAATGGTCAACCTGGTGGATTATTATGGTATATAAAGCAAGGAATGGAACTTGGTATTTATCCTCCTCTGATCTTCTTAGGGATAGGTGCTTTAACAGATTTTTCATATCTAATAGCTGATCCTAAGCTTCTTATCTTAGGTGGAGCTGCGCAAGTAGGAATATTTGTTACCTTTATTATCGCTAATCTTATGGGATTTGATCTTCGTGCAGCAGCTGCTATTTCAATTATAGGTGGAGCAGACGGGCCTACTTCCATCTATTTAGCTTCAAGGTTTTCTCCGGAATTGCTTTCTGTTATTGCGGTTGCTGCTTATTCATATATTGCTTTTATCCCCATTTTACAGCCTTTTATATCCAAGCTATTAACTACTAAAAGAGAAAGAAAGATTAGAATGAAAAGAATGAGAAATGTAAGTAAACGTGAAAGAATTATTTTTCCTTTATTAACAACCATATTAGTTTCTTTGATAGTTCCACAAGCGTTACCTTTGGTAGGAATGTTAATGTTGGGGAATTTGTTAAAAGAGTCTGGTTTAACCGCAAGATTAGCAGAAGCTGCCTCAAGATTTATTTCTGATACTGTTACTATATTGTTGATGTTATCTGTAGGAGCTTCTGCAACTGCTGATATATTTTTATCTTGGAGTACTTTAAAGATCATTTTATTAGGAGCAGTCGCTTTTGTCGCTTCGCTTGCAAGTGGAATAATCTTCGCAAAAACAATGAATATATTTTCTAAAGAAAAAATAAATCCTTTAATT
The DNA here is from genome assembly GCF_002895485.1 of Petrotoga sp. 9PWA.NaAc.5.4. NCBI lineage: Bacteria > Thermotogati > Thermotogota > Thermotogae > Petrotogales > Petrotogaceae > Petrotoga > Petrotoga sp. 9PWA.NaAc.5.4. Next base: position 128,393 of record NZ_AZRK01000001.1, on the reverse strand, counting down.
GGTGCGGCTGGTGTTTCTGCGGTACCTGATTCAGCAAGAGTAGCTCAACAGATTGCCCAAGATAGCGACCCGGGAAATTTTATATTAATGCATGCGATGGGACCAAATGTTGCAGGTGTAATTGGTTCAGCAATAGTAGCTGGAATATTTTTAAGCATTCTTTAAAATAGTACTTTGAATTTATAACGGGTTCAGGACGGAGCTCTTTCCCCTCTCCTTAGCTACTCGTAGCGAAAAAGTTAAAGAAATTCATATTTTGCAAGGATTAGAGTTGAGGAGGTAATTTTGAAAAAACTAAGATTCAAAACATTTATAGAATCGGAGTTTCATAATTTCTAAAGTGGGTAATATCTTTTTTTAAAGGAGGTCTATGAATTGCAGTCAACTAAGAGGTTATTTAAAGTATATATAAACTATCGTTATTGTAAAAAATGTGGAATATGTTCTTGGATTTGCCCTGTTAATGCAATTATAGAAGAAGAATTTGGAAAACCCGTAGTTCCAGATTTCACAAAATGTACAGGATGTTTACAATGTGAAAGAATGTGTCCTGATTTTGCTATAAATGTAACAGAATTTCGAGGTGAATCTAATGGGTAAAATGCTTTTTTTGCAGGGTAATGAAGCAGTAGGAATGGCTGCTATAAAGGCGGGGTGTCGTTTTTTTGCTGGTTATCCAATAACTCCTTCCACAGAGATTGCAGAATATATGGCAAGAGAACTTCCTAAAGTTGGAGGTACTTTTATCCAAATGGAAGATGAATTAGGAAGTGCTGCTGCAATAATAGGTGCATCACTTGCTGGAGTTAAATCAATGACAGCTACAAGTGGTCCAGGTTTTTCTTTAATGCAGGAAGCTTTAGGATATGCTATAATGACTGAAATTCCTTGTGTTTTTGTAGATGTCATGAGAGGTGGACCAAGTACAGGTCTCCCAACTTCGCCTTCTCAAGGAGATATAATGCAAATTAGATGGGGTACTCACGGAGATCATCAAATAATCGCACTGTATCCTTCTACTGTAGAAGAAGTTTACATTTATACCATCACAGCTTTCAATTACGCAGAAATTTATAGAACCCCAGTAATTTTAGCTATGGATGAAACCTTAGCTCACATGAGAGAAAATGTTTATATAGACTATGAAAAAGAGAATCCTAAAGTTGTTGAGAGATTAAAAGAAAGTGAGATTGGAGAAGAGGAATTGTTCTTACCTTTTGAATTGAATGACCAATACTCAGTAAATCCCTTAGTAGAAATGGGGAAAACGCGGTTTCATGTGTCAGGTTTGACACACGATGAAAGCGGGTTTCCTATAAGGGATCCTAATATTATTGCAAAGGTAATAGAACATCTTGATTCTAAAATTCGACTTTCTACACAGGAGATATCTATTTATAATGAATATATGTTGCAAGATGCACAAATTGTTATCGTTGCTTTTGGTAGTGTTGCTAGGAGTGCTTTAAGGGCAGTTAAACAAGCAAGATCGGATAAAATACCCGTGGGACTTTTTAAGCCTATCACAATTTGGCCTATGCCAACATCAAGACTTAAAATGATTTTTAGGGATGCACAAATTATTATTGTTCCAGAAATGAATACAGGTCAATATGCCAGAGAGATGTCTAAATTAAATAAAATGAATAGGCATGTCGAATCTTTAACTAAAACTACAGGAGAATTAATAACGCCGGAGGAGATTTTAGATATAGTTATGAAAATGTGGGTGCAAATAACGGAGATGTGATTAATATGATTTCAATTCCTAAAAAATACGAAAGAAATATTAAAAGGTCATATATTAATCCTGGCGTGACTCTTTTGATTGAAAATTTTACAAAAGACTTTATATTTAATTTTGAAGTTAACATATCAATACATAGAAAACCAGAGTTAGTTCCGGAAACGTTGTATAAATTTATAAAAATTTGTAATTCTTTCGAAATATTTGAAATTAAAGATATTAAGGAAGTTGAAGAGATTGCGGATCAGAGTATTGAAATCAGATTCCCTAAAAAAATAAAAGGAGTATATGTTGATTACGACACATTACTAAAAGAAGAGTCTTTTTTCATTTACAAAATTTTAAAAAAAGCAGATTCTTTAATAGGTCTTGTATTAACAAACATTCTTTTAGATTCTGCCTATATGGATAGTGTATTTAGAACTTCTAAGATAATCTTAGAAAAAGTATATAAACCAAAAACATCTATAGATGAAATGATATATGCAGTAATGGTTGGCATAACAGGAGGATTTGCTGGTAATTTTAACAGAGTTATATTGTTTAGAGAAGATGAAGAATTTTTTAAGGTACAAAGGGCGATTGGCCCGGCTGATGAAGTAGAAGCGCACCGAATTTATGAGTCTTTTGAAACTTTAGAAAGCAATATAATTCCTTATTTAAATAATTACAAAATTGGGAAAATGTTCTTTTCGAACTTAGAGGAGAAAATCAAGGATATCAAAATAATCAAAGAAAAATTTATGAAAAATAAACTTTTAAAATCGGCTATCAGTTTTAATAAAACGATTAAGCTACCAACAAGTCAACTTAGATCAATATATAGTAGACTCTTTTGATTTAAGGGGAGAGATAGCTTTTTCTCCGATGAATATAAGTGAAGGAAACCTTGCTTTCTATCTGTGCGATAATAGATACAATGCCAAGCCAATAACAGATGTACAATTAGAGATCTTAGATTATTTTGCCAAACAAAGTGCGTTAATTTGGCAGAATAAAGTATTTATGAATATTTTAAAGGAAGAAGCTGAACTGGATACCCTCACAAAAGTCGGAAACAGAAGGAGTTATGAAAAATATATATCATCTTTGACATATTTAAAAAACATGAAAATAGCTTTTGCATTTATTGATATAGATAATTTCAAAGAGATAAACGATAGGTTTGGTCATGAAAATGGAGACAAGATATTAAAAGAACTTTCACAAATTATGATTAATAACTTTAGAAAAAGCGATAAAATTTTTCGTTATGGTGGAGATGAATTTATAATAATCCTATCGAATATTTCAAAAGAAAATGCAATAAAAGTATTAGGTCGTTTAAAGAACGTTTTTTTTGAAAAAACAGGTTGTACGTTGTCTGTAGGGATAAGTTTTGGAAATAGCAATGAAATATATTCACTTTTTTTAAAAGCAGATGAAAATTTGTACAAAGCTAAAAAAGAAGGTAAGAACAATATATTTTATGTTTAATTTGATAAAACATTTGGGATTTTTGAAATTATCCCAGCATGACATCAAGAATAAGCATTATAAGAAATCCACCAATTAATGAAAAGGTTGCAGCTCTTTCATTTGAATGAGAATGTGTTTCTGGTATTATTTCATCACTTATTACATAAAGCATAGCGCCAGCTGCGAAGGATAAGAAAAAAGGCAGAGCCGGTTTCATTAAAACAACTAAAGAAGCACCTAATAGTCCACCAAGTGGTTCTACCAAACCTGTTAGAAAAGTCCAAAAGAAGCTTTGCTTGGCGTTGTAATTAGCTTTAATTAGAGAAAATGCCGTTGCGGTTCCTTCTGGAATGTTTTGTAAGCCGATTGCTATTGCCACAGTGATTCCATTTGCTATCATGCCTCCTCCAAAACTAACGCCTACAGCCATTCCTTCTGGAAAGTTATGAAGTGCGATGGCAATAACAAAAAGCCAAATTCTTTTCAATTGTATAAGTTCTGGGCCTTCTTTTCCTTTGAGGAAGTGTTCATGAGGGGAAAAGTAATCTATTAAATCAATGACAATAGCCCCTACTAAAATACCGATAATGGTTATAAATACACCGCCTGTATCTATTGCTGGAACAATGAGTGAAAACATAGTAGCTGCAAGCATTACACCCGCAGCAAATCCTAATAGAATGTCCATTTGTTTTTCTGTCATTTGTTTTTTTAAAAATAAGACAGGAATTGCACCTATTGTAGTTGCCAAGCCAGCTATAAGACTCGAAAAGACACCTAAAAACCATATTTGACTATTATCCATATTTGTAAGCCTCCAGATTTTTGATATTATCGATTTTTTCAACAAAATATTATATAGAGCGAATTTTTATATAAGGTTACAAGTAAACTAATTTTATTTTTTAATAAAAATTTTGAAAATATATATTTTGTGATTTTTTGATACTTAACGTTTGTAAAAATTTTTAAATTAATAAATGTCAGTAATTTTTGGTATAATATACTTTGATTATTTTTACAATAGTTTTTCAAAGCAACAGATTTTCTATCAAAGGGGATTTAATTTTATTTTATTATTTTAGAAATGAAAATTTTCAGAAAATAAGTTTTTGAATTTAAAATGGGTTCAGGGCGGAGTCCAGCTCCCTTTCTTTGCTACAAGTACCGAAAAAGTTAAAAGAATTAAGAATTAGTAAAGATTAGATCTATGGAGGTATTTTTGAAAAAATTTAAAACTAAAATAATGACAAAATGTAAGTTTTAAAATTTCTAAAGTGGGTATAAAATATTTATAGTGGAGGTAAACAAGTGGAAAGGAAAAAAAGTGAAAACGTTGTTTGGCATGAAGGTAAGATAAAAAAAGAAGATAGAGAGAGATTTTTAAGACAAAAAGGAGTAATTTTATGGTTAACAGGTTTATCAGGGTCGGGAAAATCTACGATTGCGCATGAGTTGGAATATAGATTATTGAATATGGGGCATCTTGCATATGTTTTAGATGGAGACAATATTAGGCACGGTTTAAATGGAGATCTCGGTTTTTCACCACAAGACAGAGAAGAAAATATAAGAAGAATCGGTGAAGTTGCAAAACTGTTCGCAGATCTTGGAATTATTGCGATAACTGCTTTTATATCTCCATATAAGAAAGATAGACAAAGAGTTCGTTCCCTTGTAAAAGAAGACGAATTTGTAGAAATATATGTTAAATGTTCCATCGATGTGTTGAAGCAACGTGATACAAAAGGTATGTACGAAAAGGCGTTAAGAGGTGAAATAAAAGAGTTTACAGGTGTTTCTGCTCCGTATGAAGAACCAGAAAATCCGGAATTGGTATTGAATACAGAAAAAGAGTCTGTTGAAGAATCTGTTAACAAAGTTTTAGAGTATTTAAAAAATAAAAAAATAATATGATTTTGGTGCATTTTTGAAAAAAATGGGAGGAATTTTAATGGCTCAAAATGATAAACAAAAGAGAAGTAATAATTTTAATTTTATAATCATTACTTTGATTTTTTTTATAGGGTTAGGTATATTTCAATTTTTTATGTATAGAAATCTTAGTCCAAACTTTCAAGTTCTTTCCAGAGAAGTGATATTTGATATTCATGAAGATCTAACGGTAGATTTTTCTACAAAGGTTAATATTAGGACAGAAAAAGAAAATGATTTTAATACATTATTAGCTGGATTCAATACTCCTGATGAAGAAAAAGCGCGGCTTTTCCAAGATACTTTGAATAAGCTGAAAGAGCAAATTCCAAGAGATTTTGTTGTGATATCTTATGTCTCTACTATAAATTCAAATTTTCCTAACATTACTGTTGATGAAACTGTTACGTTAAAAGGGTTCGTTGTGGAAAAAGAAGATGGAGTTATTGAATTTTCTCTACCAAATCAGCTTTTAAGTGCAGAAAATGAGCGTGTCAATGTTACTATTCATTATCCAAATAGTTGGGAAGTTGTGAGTGTAAATCCAAATCCAACATACATTGAACAAAACGTTATTGGATATTCTCATACTGGTTCTTTAAATTATCCAACTATACAATTTTACAAAAATTAACAGATTAAATCGCCAATTGGAGAAATATTAGCTTTAAAACAAAGATTTTCTAAAAGATAAGTTTTTGAAGTTAAAGTGAGGTTATTGTGGAACCCTATTTCTTTTTTTCGCTACACATAGTGAAGAAGTTAAAGAAACTCATAGTTAATAAGTATTAGATAGGGACTTTAGAAATGATAATCTTTAGAAAATAAGTTTTTGAATTTAAAATGGGTTCAGGACACAGCCTTTTCCCGATTCCTTGGCTGCAAGTACCGAAAAAGGTAAAGAAATTAGGAATTAATAAGGATTAGAAGTAAGGAGGTATTTTGTAAAAGAATCAACGCTAAAATAATAAGTATTTTGGGATTTCTAAGGAGGATACGATGGTATTATTGTATCTGTTAGTTTTGGTTTCAATAGTAATTTCTTTAATAAACATCTTTTTTTTATTTAAGTTTATAAATTTTGTCCAAGAAAATCAAAACGAAAAACAAAAAGATATTACCGAAGAAGGAAATATCTTTTTGGCTCGTTTTCAAAAAATTACTTCAACAAGATTGAGAGCTTTAGATAACAAAATGGAATTAGTTGACCAATTATTGAAAGACTTGGATGATGCATATGCTAAAACATTTTCCCTTCTTTCAGATCTTGAAAATAAATTAAATGAAATAAAAATGCAAAAAGTTAATGATCAGATTTATAATAAGAAACCAGAAGCTTTAAAAAAAGAAAGTAACGATAAAATAGAATCTGATTATAATGACAAAATTGAGGAAAATAAGTTAACACAGAAAAGAGTTTATGAGCTTTCAAGAGAATTAGGACTTGCAAGTAAAGAGTTAATAGAATTAGTAAACAAAAGAACTTCTTTAAACATTAACAACCATATGGAAAAGGTAGCTTTAGAAGATGAAAAAATTATAAGAGAAATTGTAGCAAATAAAGATTTAATTAAAGAGGAAAATAAAACAAACTCTCCTAATTTGGGATTCAATTTGGTAAAGGATAATACAACTAATTATCCCAAAAAAGATAGAATAGTAGAGTTACATAAAAAAGGATTATCACCTCAAGAAATAGGTAAAGAATTAAAAATCGGTATAGGAGAAGTAATGCTTGTTTTAAATTTGTTTAATGCGGAGGAAAAACAAGGATAAACCTTTCTTTTCCAAAAGAATCTGGTAATTTATATGTTTTCCCAATTTTTGAAAGTATAAAGGCGGTTTTTTCTATATTGAATTCAGTTGTTTCAAAGATCATGACCTTATCTTTTAAAATATCTGAATATCTTAGTAGTTCTCTAAAAAAATTTTGTCCATCTTGACCCCCATCTAATGCAATACGCGGTTCGTATTTTAAAAACGATGTTTTTTCAATAAAATTTGTTTCTACGTAAGGTGGATTTGAAATTATTAACTCTATTTTGTCAATATTATCCAAAATAGAATCTAAATAGCTTCCTAATGCAAATTCTATGGAAACATCTAATTTGGAAGCATTTAATTTTGCTACTTTCAATGCTTGTGAAGAAATATCAGTTGCCCATACATTAACTTCAGGAAGAGATTTTTTAATCGAAATTGCTATTGCTCCAGAACCTGTTCCAATGTCGGCGACCGTTTTTATGTTGTATTCATTTATTAGATTTAAAGTTAATAAAACAAGGTCCTCTGTTTCTATTCTCGGAATAAGTACATCTTCGTTAACATAAAATTCGTTCCCTAAAAAAACGGCTTTGTTTGTTAAATATTCTAAAGGATAATCTTCTAAAAAATATTTTTTTACTTTTTTTGCAACATCTTCTTCTACAATAATATTGTTAATATCCTTTTTTGATAGATAAAATGTTAAATCTCTATCCTCTAATTTTGATAAAATTTTTAAAACAGAAAAGGGAGACAAATTCTTATCCCCCTTTATTTTTATTATCAATTCTCCTAATTTCATTTTCCACATCACAATCCCAATAAATTTTTGACCTCTTCACTTGCTATATTTGGATCCCATGGTGGATCGAAAGTAACCTCTATTTCTACTTCATTGACATCTTTAATCTGCTTAACTTTTTCTTTAGCTGTGTCAATTATCAAACCTCCCAAGGGACACATCGGAGTTGTTAAAGTCATTAAAATATGAACATTATTATTAGAATCTACCTCAACATTATATACTAATCCTAAAGAAACAATATCAAATCCTATTTCTAAATCATAGACTTCCTTCAAAGCGTTAATTACTTCATCTTTATTAATATTAGATTGACTCATTATAAACCTCCTTTAAGAACAATTTTCATATTAACTTTAAAAACTACAAAGCTCAAATTCTATAAATATTTGACGTTTAGTTTTTTCAAAAACATTGCTACAGTTCTAATGCTCACCAATTATCTATTTTTTTAACTCCTTAGGTACTTTTACCGAGAGAGGGACAGGGTTGTACCCTGAACCCCGTTATAAATTTAAAATATTATTTTAAAAATCCTTATTCTAAAGTCTCTAAAATATTCTTATAACTTATAATCCAAAGAGTAAAGCATTTATTATTATAGTAGAAGAATCTTGAAATGTTTTAAATTCTTCCGGTAAAGTCTTATCAAAATATTCTTTAGCTTTGTTATCTTTTAAATTATAGATAATTAACTCTCGAACTTCTTCAAGGCTTAACTGTCTTGAAGGATATTTTCTTTCAATTTTTACTAAAGCATAAGAATTATCTTCTTTATCGTATAAGACAGGTCCAAATATGAATCCCGGGGGATTATTTTTTATAGTTTGAACCAAAGGATCCGAACTATCTTCAAGGTTCAAAGTAACAGAAGTAGAAGATAGATTTTGGTTAAATACCTCATCAAAAGTATAATATCCTTCTATTATTCGATTGTATGTAAAAGATGCTTCATTAGAATTTGAAAATCGGATTATCTTTAATTCTGCAGAAGGAGGAGACATGTATTTTGACTGATTACTTTGATATTCTTGTAATATTTCTTCCTCGGTTACAGAAATTTGATCCATTACCTTAAAATATAGTTCAGCTACCGCACTGTCATACAAAACTAAATAGAAAGTATCTTCCAAATAGTTGGCTTTTGATGTATACCCTAATGCTAATAAATAATCTTCAATTTCTTCATCTGCAATGCCTGCTTCTTTAAATACATTTGCAAAAGTTCTATTAATACTATTCATAGTTTCCTCTCTTTTTAGATCTATACCTTTTTGTTCCACAAATTGTATAAAAAGTATCTGATTCGTAAGCTTTATTGCTTGATCAAGTAAATATGTGTTTAATAAATCTATACCTGCATCTGTATTAGTTAAAACAGTATAGAAATCAGGATAAGCACGGCTTAGATCTGACAATATATAAATTATCTGAGATCTTGAATTCAAAACTTCAACATTTACTTTTTCCCCGTTTACTAAAGCAACTACATTATAGTCTAAATTATTATATATAATTTCACTGAAAAAAACAGTCGAAAAACTTATTATTAAAATCAACAAAATCATAATTTTTCGTGACATGTAAAAAACCTCCTGATATAAAATAATCACTCACTTTAGAAATTTTAAAACTTAGGTTTTGTCAATATTTTGGTATTAAATTCATTCAAAAATACCTCCCTGCTTCTAATCCTTATTAATTACTAATTTTTTTATCTTTTTCGGTACTTGTAGCCAATGAATGGGGAGAAGGCTGTGCCCTTAACCCATTTTAAATTCAAATGCTTATTTTCTGAAGATTATCGTTTCTAAAATTCATATTTTATAAATATTTTAGCGTTTAATTTTTATAAAATACCTCCATAACTATAATCCTTATTGGCTATTAAATTTTTTAACTTTTTGGTACCTGTACCGAAAAGTAGGAGCAATGGCTCCGACCTAAACCCATTTTAAATTCAAAAACTTATTTTCTCAATATTATCATTTCTAAAGTTCCTATAAAATAATTTATTTAAAGGTACTAAAAAAGAACATTTTGTTTGACTTGATTGACTTAATCTTTGATTATTCCTTGTCTTATAAAAGTTTTAATAGGGTCGAAAGTGACCCTATGCTCTTTAATTATACCATATCTTTTTATATTTTCTACGTGTTTTTTAGTAGGATATCCTTTGTTATTGGCAAAATCATAATAAGGATATATCTCGTGCAATTTTTGCATATATAAATCTCTTTCATATTTTGCAATAATAGATGCAGCACCTATTAAACTAGATATTTGATCGCCTTTTACTATACATTTATATGGATAAGGAATTTTGAAATAGTTACCATCAATGATTGTAAAGACTTCATCATTATCATTGTTATTATTATCAAAAATAATTCGACTAATTAGCTTTATCATAGTATTTTCAGTTGCCTTAAAGATATTAACCTCATCTATATTTTTAGAACTTGCATAGTTACTAAAATGTTTAAAGTTACGAATAATTTGAAAATATCTTTTTTCTCTTTCTTTAGGGGTTAAAGATTTTGAATCTTTACCAATTTTTGATAAAAGTAACATTTCACTTTCGGATTCTACCAAAACAGCACCTACGAACACAGGCCCTGCTAAAGGACCTCTACCAGACTCGTCTATACCTATCAATCTTTTATATTTTTTTAAATAATCTTTTTCTATAAGTTCTTGCATCTTTATACACCTTCAAAAATTATACTTCTTATTCTTTTTCATATGGTACACCATCTGCTGCAGGAGCCCTTGTTTTTCCTACAAATCCACCAACAACTATGATAGTTAAAACAAAAGGTAATAGATTTAGCAAAGCTTTTATTTCAGATGGAAGATCCATAAGAGTTTGGAGTTGAATGTTCATAGCTTCAGCAGCTCCAAATAGTATTGAAGCCCACATTGCTCCAATAGGATTCCAATTTCCCAGAATCATAGCAGCTAAAGCGATGAATCCTTTCCCTGCAGGCATTTGTTCTTGAAATTGACCTATATCTCCTAATGCTAAGTACATACCACCTAAGGAAGCTAAAACTCCACTCATCAAAACTCCAAAGTATCTTATTCCCTTAACGTTAATTCCCAGTGTATCTGCTGCTCGAGGATTTTCTCCGACTGATCGCATTCTTAAACCCAGTGGAGTTTTATATATCAAAAACCATGAACCTATAATAACAACTATAGCAATATAAAAAAAAGCACTAATTTCCCCAAAAATTTCTCCCAAAAAAGGGATATTTTTTATTGCATCTATTTTAACGGTAGGAATCTTTGTGACAAAATCGGATTGCCCTTCTTGACCAAAGACCGGCTTCATCAAAAATCCTACAACCCCTTGAGCTATTAATATAAGAGCTGTGGCAGATACAATTTGATTTGCAGACCATTCAATAGAAACATAGGCATGCAAGAAAGCTAAAATTAAACCGCTGAGCATTCCTAAAAATAATCCAACCCAAGGATTTCCTGTTAAAAAAGTAAACGCAACAGCTGTAAACGCGCCTAATTTCATAATACCTTCTAAAGCAATATTTGTAACTCCTGTTATTTCACTAAAAACACCACCAATTGCAGAAAATACTAAAGGTAGAGCTGAAAGTATCGTTAATTTATAAAATAAAGGAGAAGCAAATGCGGAAAATATAGCTTCAAGCCAAGTCATGCTTCTTCACCACCTTCAATATTTTCTATAGTTTTCTTCTTTCCTATATTAGAAATTTTTATTATCCATGTTTTTATAATTCTATCAGCAGCAACAAAAAATATTATAATACCCTGTATAACAACAATAATGTCATCAGGAACTCCTATGGTTTGCATAGCATTGGAACCTGCTCTTAAAGATGAAATAAGAAATGCTGAAAAAATAATGCCAATAGGATTATTTTGTCCAATCAAAGCTATGGTTATACCATCAAATCCTCTATCGCTTGTAAAAGCGCCGAAAATTCTATGGTGTACACACATTACTTCTAAAGCTCCTGCTAAACCTGCTAAAGCGCCAGAAATTGCCATTGTTAATACAATATTTTTGCTTATGGAAATACCTCCATATTCGGCAGCATAAGGGTTGAAACCGACAGCTTTAACCTCGTAACCAGTGGTAGTTTTTTCTAAAATAATGTAGATAACTATTGCTGCTGCAATCGCTATTATTATTCCAGAAGGAATACTTGAAGCTTGAACTGTCAATAGTGGGGGGAGTTGTGCACTTTTAGCTATTTCTGGGGACTTTGGAACACCAGCTCCAACAGCGAAAGGCCCAGAAACCAAGTAATTTGTTATATGATATGCTATCCAATTAAGCATAATAGTAGTTATAACTTCATGAGCCCCTGTTTTTGCTTTTAACCAACCTGCGATTGAAGCCCAAAAAGCTCCACCAGCCATACCTGCAAGGATAGTGATAGGTATTGCAATTGCAGGAGGAACATTCCCCAAACCCAATCCGACTGTAACTGCCATAATGCCTCCCATTGCCATTTGTCCTTCTGCTCCTATGTTAAAAACACCAGCTCTAAAACCGAATCCTACTGCTAACCCTGCAAGCAAAAGACTTGTCATCTTAGTAATGTTATCTGCCCAAGATAGCCGACTTCCAAAAGCTCCTTCTATCATAGCGCTATAAGCTTTTATAGGATTTTGACCAATAGATAAAATTATAATAGCAGCTATTACTAAAGATAGTAATATAGCTAAAAGCGGTACCAAAAATGATATCCAACGACTTTTTAAAATAGATGAATTAGAAGCCATAAAATAAACCTCCCATCTTTATGGATTATACATTTTTCAATTCTTTTGCTTCTTCTAAAAGTATAACTTCTTCTAAAGATTTGCCGGCCATCATGAGTCCAATATCTTCAATTGTTAAATCACCATTTTTAAACTCTCCCATAGATTTGCCTTCATACATTACAATTATTCTATCAGATAAAGACAAAATCTCCTCTAATTCCATTGAAATCAACAAAATGCCAACTCCATTTTGTCTCAAATTTATAAGTTCTTTGTGTACATACTCAATTGCACCTACATCTAAACCTCTTGTGGGCTGAGATACAACTATGAATTTCGGAGAAGCCCCAATTTCTCGTGCGATGATGATTTTTTGTTGATTTCCTCCCGAGAGGTTTCCACTTGCTATATCAATTTCAGGAGGCCTTACATCAAATTTTTTAACAAGAGATTTAGAAAATTTCCTTATTTCGTCGTATTTAAGAAATCCTCTTTCAGCAAAAGGATATTTATAGTGTAGCCCTAATATAAGATTAAAATAATTAGGAAAAGGAGAAATTAATCCCATTTTTTGCCTATCTTCAGGGATGTGACCCACACCTAATTCTCTTAATTCTTGTACAGATAAATTTGTTGCATCTATGTCCATAAATAAATATTTTCCTTTTTCTATTTTTCTTAGCCCAGTTAAAGCTTCTGCAAGTTCAGTTTGACCATTTCCTGCTACACCTGCGACTCCGAGAATTTCTCCTTCTTTTACAGTAAAAGATAATCCTTTTACTGCGTCAAGCTTTCTATTATCTTTAACCCATATATTTTCTACTTCTACTAAAACTTTCCCGCTTTCTTTTTCAGGACGCTCTACACTTAATACTACTTCTCTTCCTACCATCATTTTCGCTAATTCTTTTTCGTTAGTTTCAGAGGTTTTGACATTACCAGTAACTTTTCCGAGCCTCATAACGGTTATATAATCACTAATTTCGAGCACTTCTTTTAGCTTATGACTTATAAAAATTATAGTTTTACCATCATTTTTCAAGGCTTTTAAAATTTCAAACAATTCTTGTGTTTCCTGAGGAGTTAAAACTGCAGTAGGTTCATCCAGAATTAATATATCTGCTCCTCTGTAAAGAGTCTTTATAATTTCTACCCTTTGTTGCATTCCTACCGGGATATCTTCAATTTTTGAATCTACATCTACCTTTAATCCATATTTTTCGGATAATTCCTTTACTTCTTTTTTTGCCTTTTTTATATCAAAAAGGATAAATTTCTTTGGTTCTGTTCCTAAAACAACATTTTCTGCGACCGTCATATTTTCTACTAACATGAAATGTTGATGGACCATACCTATACCAACTTTTATAGCGTCTGAAGGCCCTTTGATTTCTGCTTTTTTACCAAATATATAAATTTCTCCGCTTGTTGGCTGATACAAACCATATAATTGATTCATCAGCGTAGTTTTTCCCGCGCCGTTTTCGCCTATCAAAGCATGTATTTCTCCTTTTTTAACTTTAAAGTTAACCTTATCATTAGCGATAACTTTTGGGAATATTTTGGTAATTTCTTTCATATATACAGCGTATTCTGTTAAATTTTCAGAAATAATTTTACTTTCATCTGGCACTATGCTTTCCTCCTTTCTTTGAATTAATACTCACTTTAGAAATTTTAAAACTTAGGTTTTATTAATATTTTAGTTTTAAATTTACTTAAAAATACATCCATAACTTTAATCCTTACTAAATCTGAATTTCTTTACTCTTTTCGGTACTTTTAGTCAGGAAGTGGGGAAAGCTTCGCCTCGGATCCATTTTAAATTCCAACGCTTATTTTTAGAAAATCTTCATTTCTAAAGTACCTATTGAATAAATATTGTGAACAGATATTCGGTCTTATCGCCTTTATAATTGTTTATTGAATAAATCACATAAACACAATAAACTAAATAATAAAATATAAATAGACAATTTTTATACTTAGAAAATAGAATAGAAATAAATTCATAAAGAGGCGGGTTTATCCCGCCTCTTTTAGTTAAATGGGATTTTTAGAACGGGAATTTTATGTTGCTTGCATCAAAGACTCCAAGCTCCGTCTCGCTCGATGGAATATTTATAGAGCCTTCTTTTGCTAATTTTTCCAAATAAGCTAACTCCGCAATTACGTTGTTAGGAACTAAACCTTTAGTATATTTCATAGGAGATATTCCCACACCATCATCTGCTATACCCAAATTGTTGTGTCCCGCTTGGAAGAATCTTGCTGACATAGCTGAATTTATTCCTTCAAAAGTTGCAACATCAATTTTCTTTGTGATACTCAGTAAAACGTAACCAGGGGCCATATAATCTTGGTCAACATCTACACCAATTGCGAAATATCCTCTTCCTTTTGTAAAATATGCATCTATCACTTTTTCAAGAGGTGCATTCGCAGGTAATCCATAAAATGACATGCCTCTTTCTTTTGCAGCATCAATTACTCCATTTCCAGTTGCTCCGGCACAAGCGAATACAATATCTGCTCCATTATCGTATTGAGACAGTGTTAATTGTTTACCTTTTGCGGGATCTTCAAACCCACCTGCATAGCCAATTATTACTTGAACATTGGTACCATGAAGTTGATTATAAGCCCTAACACCAGCTCTATAACCGATTTCGTATCTTTTAACGGGCGGGATTTCTAATCCACCAACAAATCCGATTTTTCCAGTTTTTGTCATAGCTGCTGCAACATAACCACCTAAAAATCCAGCTTCATGTTCTTTAAATGTATATAATGCTAAGTTGTTGGGAACAACTTGACCAGGTGATGGTTCGATATCTATACCAATAAAGAAAACGTTCGGAAATTGAGCAGCTACGTTGAACAAAGCGTCTGCCATCATAAATCCGACACCTATTACAACATCACTTGATTTTGCGGCATTTGTTAGGTTTGGAACGTAATCTGTTTGCTCTTTTGAAATTATTAGTTCTCCTTGAACATTGGCGAGTTTTTCTACTGCCATTGTTACACCAGCCCAAGCACCGTCATTAAAGGATTTATCTCCAAGACCACCGACATCTGTTACCATGGTTACTTTTAAAGCAAAACTACTTACAACCATTAAACTTATTAAAGCTAATAACAAAAGTTTCTTCATACTTTCCTACCTCCTTTTGTGGAATTTTTATTCACTTTAGAGATTCCAAAATCCTTATTATATATGTGTTTTAGAGTTGATTTTTTTACAAAATACCTTTCCAATTGGGGATAACCAATTTGGTTATCTACGCGTGAATTTTTTTTAACTCAAGGCAGTAAATTGAATTATTTATTAGAATTAGAAAATAATTTTAATTTTAATAATAGAAGGGTAGTTATTACCAACATACATAAACCATAAAAAAGATTTATAGAATAGTTATAAGTAAATACTGTTGGGAATCCACTCTGGCTGATTACTTCAATAAAGGGAAGCTTAATAAAACTCAACAAACTTGTGACATACATTGCTAACAGAGAAATGTATTTTATAACTTTTTCTTTAAATACAACAAAAAAAGCAAAAGATAAAAAGAATAAAACCATTATTTTGGTTCCAAAAGATGTGTTATAAGGATTTAAATTTATTTTGTTTACTTTATCAACATTGTAAAATGTGTTTATTTGAGGTAATAAAGGGTCAATAAGATCAGTTTTTTTCAAAATTGATTCTGAATTAGTTTTTACCAGATATTCGAATTCATGGTCAGAAAATTTAATAACATTTGAAATATCGTTTTTTATATTATCAAGTTCATTTTGGATTCTTTTTAATCTTTGTTCTGAAGATTTTACGAAATTGGATATTTCTTTAGCGAAATTATTCGGAATAAAAGTATAAATTCCTTGCTTATTGATTTTTAAACCATTTCTATTAGTTTGTATGTTAGTGCCTTGAACATTCACTTGCGCTTGCAACAAAATCTCGTTTCTTAAAGAATTATTAAGGAAATTGCCGAGAGAAATTTTGTAAAAGGTTTCAGCAGAAGAATATTCGCTACCTAATAAAGAGGTTAAATTTTCCAGAGATCTATTCAAAGGTGAGTGCGGATAAAGGAGAATATCATTTAAAAGTTGGTTTTGAAACGATGATAAATGAAATTCCGGATTTTCTTTCATCAAAAGATCAAAAGAGTAATATGAAGGGATAAATAGCATTAAAAAGGTTAAAACAACTAAACTTAAATTAACGACTTTTTCTAAAAAGCTCACCTTTTTGCTAAAGCTTTTAAAGAAAATCACTGCTAAAAATATAAATATAAATACAATAACGAAACTTCCGTATATAAAAGAAGAAATAGTATCTTTAATAGGGTTGTAAAAAGTTATAATGTAAAAATATTCAGCTAAAAATATGCCTAAACCAATAAGCCATGTAAACTTTCTAAAAAGTGAAAAAGCTAATAATAAAAGTACTCCGTATGCAATATATCGTAAAAAAGAAAGATTTGTATTATGTTTTCCTTCGTTTATAAATATTTGTATTAATTGTTGAGTTTGATTTTGTGTTTGTTGAAGAAGCGGTCGAACGAATCTATAAGAAAGATTATCAATAGCAAATTGTAATTGTCTTCCTGATATATTAGATTGAATGAGAGACATAATTCCTTCTTCTAAACTTTCTTTGTTTTCTTCGATGATTTTATTAAACTCTTCGTTAGGTTCACCGTTATATATATAAAATTTTGTGTCTGATATTTGTAAATTAGAGTCGAAACGTTGAATATCAGTATAAGGAGCATCATCAACAATTCCCAGTGAATATATAATAACGTTTCCAAAGTAGGTTAATGCTTCGTTTTCTAATGACCGAGTATAGTTTTGTATTGTCGTGAAATAGGCCGGAAGAGATCTTATCATTTCAGTTGTCATTGATTGCCCAGAAAGATCGGATTGAATGTAAGCTAAGAAACCTGCCAACGCTAATTTTTCTTCTATTGTTTCAAATTCATCTTGAATATTATTAAATATTTGAGAAAGATAGGTTTGAATATTGGTGGGTCTATCTATATATTCGGCACTACCAATCATTTGAGTTCTATAAAACCTGTATAATCCTAAATTATTAAGTTCTATGAAAAATGCTTCGAATTCTTGATTTTCGAAATTTCTTTCTTCATAAGAGTTGATGAAAGAAGTGTATACTTCTTTTACCTTCTCTAAATCTAAGCTGAATATAGATAATGAAAAAGTTACAACAACTATGAGAATAATTGTTTTCTTCATGTTTCTCCTCCATTCATTATTAAGAATAAAAATAAAAAGTAAATGTTTAAATCAAGAAACTACTTTATTCATCTCATCTTATTATTAGTTATTATATCATTTTTTCATTAGTACTGCAATTATTAATTAGAGGTGTTTAAAAACTTTTAAATTAAATTAAGTCAAAATAACTTCATTTATCTATAATTTTTGTATTTTTGCATCAAAATAATTACTTTTTAAGTATTTAAGTTGTCTAATTTAAACAAATTTAATTTATAAAAATTTTTGAATTTATTTTTAATTTGTTATAATAAGTTTATGCAGGCTTCTCTAAAGTGAAATTATCGACTTAAAGTATGCTTTTACTTTTAAGATATTAAAAAGATAGTTTTCAAAAGCCTATAAAAATTAGTTGAGGGAGAGATTAAAAATTCAAAAAAAAGTCTTTGTTACATTTTCTTTTATTGGATGCTTCTTAATGATGTTGGTAGCAGAAGATGTATTTGTTGAAATTGCTAATTTAGATATAGGTAAACGTGCTTTTCATATAGATACTGTTAGAAATTATGCAATAGTTGCAGATTACGAAGGAACAGTACATTTTATAGATATTTTTACATTGGAAAAGTCAGAGTTTTTTGAGGCTATTATACCTATGGGAGGAACATATGACGGAGAATTTTTTTATGTCATCGATAACTATAGAAAAGAAATATTAAAAATAAAAAATAATAAAATTGTCTCCAAGTTGATTTTGGATGCAAAACCAGTGAATATTAAATTAATAAATGATGAAATTTACGTTGTTGCAACAGATCCTGACAAATTTTTTCTTATTGATAAAAATATGTACATAAAAAGATCTATTGAATTACCTGTTAATAGTCCTATTATAAGAAATATTGGGACACAGGTTTTTATACCTATGTTCAGTAATTACAAAAACGGTATTTTTTTGACGGATCTTTTATTTTTACTTCCTCATAATAACACCTATATTGTTAATTATAATAAAATAAACAATCCAATTGATATAGTAGGTTTTCAGGGAGTAACATATATAGTTTCTTATTATGACGGAAATCTTTATAAAAATGAGTTTAGAAATCAGCCGAAAGTCGCTCAATTTGGAAAATATACTACAAATTTAGAATTGTATAAAGAAAATATAGTTGGTAATTCTTTAATGGGAGGTGTCTATTTTTATAACATCTCTT
Source organism: Petrotoga sp. 9PWA.NaAc.5.4 (assembly GCF_002895485.1). Lineage (NCBI taxonomy): Bacteria > Thermotogati > Thermotogota > Thermotogae > Petrotogales > Petrotogaceae > Petrotoga > Petrotoga sp. 9PWA.NaAc.5.4. The sequence goes on along the minus strand of NZ_AZRK01000001.1, from coordinate 109,465 downwards.
CAGGAAAAACAGAAATTATTTTAGAAGATGTTCCTATTAGTGATATAGCTGTTTCCCCTAACGGAGAGTATTTGTATGCTATATCTCATATAGAAAATAAACTTTATGTGATTAACGAAAAAAGTATTTATCAAACTTTAGAAACAGGTATCTATCCAATAGATGTGGAAACTCCAGACGATAATATAATTTTAGTTCTTTGTACAGACTCAGAGAAACTTCAAGTTATAAGACGTTTTGAATAAGATTTTTAATTTCGTGAACAGTTTGTAATATTTTTTCTCTATAAATATTAGAAAGGTTTTTAAAATCATAGTTAAGATATTCTATATCATAGTAAGAAGAAGGTATTTCGTAAGTGTTTTTGTAAAAGAATTGATAATCATCTTTTATATTCTTTATAACTCTTTTGTTTTTTATGTTATTATAAGTTATAGTTTTAGATTCGAAATAAATTCCTGTTAATGAACTGTGTAATCTATCTGATATAACGATTTTTGACTGAGAAATTTCTTCTACTATTTTTTCTGAACTTTTGAATGGAAAATCTGCTTTTATCTTTGTTTTTTTTCTAACTTTTTCTACAAGTTCATAGTTTCTTAAGGCATCTTGGTTAGCATTTATGACCAAAGTAGAAAGAGAATAATTGCTAAAAGTTGAGAGAAAATCAGTTAAGAGTTCTAAATCATGGTTTTCCTTCAAGCATACAGAAATTTTATTGACTTTTTTGATTTCAATTTTAGGGAAACAATAAGATCCAATATCCACACCTAATTTAATATTTTTATTGATTTTTTTTGCGTATTTATAAGAGGATTTATCTCTTAACACACCGTATAACTTAGAATAGCTAAGTAAGCTTTTCAATTTTTTTAGTTCGTAACTTTGTTTGAAAGATCCAAATCCTTGGGATAGTAACAAGATTTTTTTGTTTTGTTTTTTTGCAAAATTTGCTATATAATAATAATACATGAAACTTCTCAAAGAAGTTTCCGATTGAAAAAGGTTTCCTCCTCCAAAAACTATTAAATCAGAGTTTTTTATTGTTTTTCGTATTTCTGGTAGACTAAAACGTGAAACTTTCTGTATATTGAATGTATAGTTTGTAGGAAGGTCGGGAAGGTTTTCTACGGGTATAAATATAATACCGTCGAATTTTATTTCTTCAAATATTTTTAAAAAGCTTTTTAATAAAAGATCATCTCCATAATTTCCGTATCCATAGTAGCCTACTAAAAAGATTTTTTTCATTTATTTTTCCTCCATTTTTATATACTAAAGAAAGTTATTTTTTATAAATACATCCAAAATTCATTTAAATTCAAAGCGTATTTTTATATTAATTTTAGGAAAATCATTATTGTTAGAAGAAATATATAATAGAAAACAATTAAATTAGGGGGCTTTAATATGTTCGATGATATAAACTTTAATTTAATACCTAAAACCATGGATGCCTTATCTTTAAGACAAACAGTTATTTCACAAAATATATCAAATTATAATACACCAGGATACAAAAGAAAATATGTTGAATTTGAGGATGAGTTACAAAAGGCTTTAGACAAAGAAGCGACTTTATCTTTGAGAGTTAATAATCCAGCACATATTAATAATACCTTATTAGCAGAAAAAATTCAAGCTTCTGTTAAAGTTGATGATTCAAAGTTTTTAAGGGACGATGGAAATAACGTAGATATTGATAAAGAGTTTACTTATATGTTAGAAAATGGTTTAAAATATAATGCTATGACAAGACTTATGACTTATGCGATTCAAAGATATGATACTGCAATAAGAGGTGGAAGATAGTGGACGGTTTATTTAAAGTATTTGATATTGCAGCAAGTGGTATGACTGCAGAAAGATTTAGGCTGAACGTTATTTCTCAAAATTTAGCAAATTCAGATACCACAAGGACAGAGGATGGAGGTCCGTACAGAAGGAAAGTAGTAATGTTTCAAGAAGCATTAAATAAAAATTTGGGTGGTAAAAGTGACTTTGCAGGAGTAAAAATAATATCTATACAAGATGATTTGTCTCCTTTTAGGCAGGTTTATGATCCCACACATCCCGATTCAAACGAGGAAGGCTATGTAGAATATCCAAATGTCAATGTTTTACGTGAGATGGTTGACATGATATCAGCTCAAAGAGCTTATGAGATGAATTCTGCGGTTGTGAGTTCTGCAAAAAGTATGTATAATGCAGCACTTGGTATTGGAAGATAGATGGAGGTGAAAAGGCATGGCAGATGGAATTGACGGTTTAAATGGTATTAAAGGTATTAATCCCAATACAATAAAACCTGAAAAAACAAATACAGACAAAAATAATTTGGATTTTGCTAATATATTGAAAGAAGCAATTGAAGAGGTAAATGCGCTTCAAAAAAATGCTGATAGTGTTGCGGCTGATTATGCTGCAGGTAAAATAACAGATATTCACCAAGTAATAATAGCTGCTGAAAAAGCTTCTTTGTCTTTGAAATTAACAAGTGAAGTTACTAATAGAATTGTTGAAGCTTACAAGGAAATCATGAGAATGCAAATATAGTTTTAGAGTTTATAACCTTGCATGTTGTGAATTAAAAACGGATTTTTCATTATTAAAAATTTTTTATAATGGTTATAATAATATATAGTGGGTAGAATCATACCCACTATTTTATTTTACGCGAAATACTATTTGCTAATTTTTTAAAAAAATTTTACAGTGTTTTGTTATAATTAATTCGTTCGATAAATATATACTAATTATTAGAAGTTTTAAAAATAAATAGTTAATCTATTACTTTTCATATAAATTTCAGATCAGTATTATTATTTAGAGACTTTAGAAATAAGAATTTCTAAAAATAAGTTTTTGAATTTATAAAGGGTTCATGGCGGAGCCCTTCTTCTCTCCTTAGCTACACGTAGCGAAAAAGTTAAAGAAATTCATAATTCTATAAGGATCAGAGTTGAGGAGGTATTTTTGAAAAAACTAAGATTCAAAACATTTATAAAATCGGAATTTCATAATTTCTAAAGTGAATATATTATTATTTAGGTACTTTAGAAATGATAATTTTCAGAAAATAAGCATTTGAATTTAAAATGGGTCCAGGGCGGAGCCCTCTCCCCCTTCCTTGGGTACAAGTACCGAAAAAGGTAAAGAAATTAGGAATTAATAAGGATTAGAAGTGGAGAGGTATTTTGTAAAAAGTTAAACGCTGAAATATTTATAAAATGTGAAGTTTAGAATTTTTAAAGTGAGTAATATTATTATTTTGAGGGAGGTGTGAATATGGAAGAAGTAATTAAAGGAGCAGAAGAGTTTTTAAGAGAGCATCCAGATTCTAATTTTCAAGATTTAGAGAGTTATTTGAGGAATAATTATTCAAAACAAGACGTTGATGAATATTTACAGATGATGGGAGATATTTTATCAGGTATGCAGGAGATAATGAATAATCCAATGGATTTGTTATTTGATCAGAATGGTGAATATTCTGAAGAGCACCATTGTGATAAAAAAGAATAAGGTGAAATTATGACTAAGCAAGAAAGAAGTTGGATTTTGTATGATTGGGCAAATTCAGCTTATTCTGTAGCTATTACCACAGCATTGTTGCCAATTTTTTTTAAAGATTTTGCCGCTGCTAATATGCAGGATTATATGTCAACAGCTTATTGGGGGTATGCTTCAACGATAGCAACATTAATAGTAGCGATTCTTGCTCCCATCCTGGGCGCATTTGCAGATTATAAAAATTACAAAAAGAAATTTTTAACCTTTTTTATTTTTATGGGAGTAATTTTTACTGCAGCCCTTTCTTTTGTACAAGAAGATCAATGGTTTTTTTGCTTACTGCTTTATGTTTTATCGAGTATAGGTTTTTCGGGAGCGAACGTTTTTTATGATGCATTTTTAACAGATGTCACCACTAAAGATAGGATGAATTGGGTATCATCAAGTGGATTTGCGTGGGGATATATAGGAAGCACCATACCTTTTCTTATAGGTTTAATATTTATTTTAAATCCGTCGATTATAGGCCTTAGCTCAACTATTGCTGCAACAAAATTAGCATTTATAATTACCGCAGTATGGTGGTTGATTTTTTCAATTCCTATTTTAAAAAATGTTGAACAAGTCTACTATATAGAGAAAACTAAATTTCCAATAAAAGATTCTTTTAGTAGAATATTTAACACATTGAAAAACATAAGATCGAATAAAAATGTATTTTTATTTTTGCTGGCTTACTTTTTTTATATAGATGGGGTAGACACTATTATTAGAATGTCTTCTTCTTATGGATTAGATGTAGGATTAAACGCTAACAGTTTACTGGTTGTATTTCTAGTTATACAAATAGTCGCTTTCCCATTTGCTTTAATATATGGTAAATTAGCTCAAAAATTTTCAACAAAATCTCTTATATTTTTTGCTATTTTTGTATATATATTTATAACTATTTTTGCATTCTTTTTAGAAAATATAGTTCAATTTTGGATTTTAGCCATGCTGGTGGCATCTTCTCAAGGAGGAATACAAGCTTTAAGTAGATCTTTGTTTGGAAGGATGATACCTAAGGAGAAATCAGCCGAGTTCTTCGGTTTTTATAACATATTTGGGAAATTTTCTGCAATTTTGGGACCATTTTTAGTTGGTGTTTTTACACAAATTGGTAAAAGTTCTCGCTGGGGAGTTGCAAGTTTATTAATTCTGTTTATTGTTGGAGCTGTTTTGTTTGCTTTTGTGAGAGAACCAAAAGAAGTTGAAGGAGTATAAAAATCAGGCACTTTGAAAATTATGCTTGGAATTTATGTAGGGTTCAGATAAAAGCCTTTCCTTTTTTGTTACACGTAACGAAAAAGAGTAGTACTGAAGACATTTAGAGGTGCTCTAAACGAGTTTTTGAAAATGAAGAGGCTTTTTATAGAAAATTAAGGACTGTAGAAATGAGAATTTTCTAAAAACAGGTTTTTAGATTTAAAGTGGGGGTCCAGGTTGGAACCTTCTTCTTTTTCCTTATCTACACGTAACGAATGAGTTAAAGAAAATTTATATTGTGTGAGAATTAGAATTGAAAAAGTATTTTTGAAAAAATTAAACGTCAAAACATTTATAGAATCTATGCTTTGGAATTTCTAAAGAGAGAGTATATAGAAAATTCAAGGGAGGTTATAAGTATATGGGTAGTAAAAGTAAAAACTATTCTGATTTGCCACCATAAAAATGAAAGGAGGTTAAAATGTGAAGGTAGAAGTTGTTGTTGATATAAAAAAATTGATAGCCGAAAAGCAATTCAAAGTTTTAAAAGAAGTTTTGATTGAACAAGAGCCAGTAACTGTTGTTAAGATGATCGAAGAATTACCACCCGATGAAAAAATAATAGTTTTTAGATTTTTACCAAAGGATACTGCGGCAGAAGTTTTTTCTGAGTTGGAGAAAGATGATCAAATGGAACTTTTGTCATTGTTTAAAGAAGAAACCTTAAGAGATATAATTGAAAGTATGGATGCAGACGACAGGGCAAGTCTTTTAGAAGAACTTCCTGCTAATGTTGTTAAAAGATTATTGTCTTATCTTTCTGAAGAAGAAAGAAAAAATACTTTAATATTATTGAATTATCCTGAAGATTCTGCTGGAAGAATAATGAATCCTGATTTTTTGGATTTGAAAGAAAGCCTTCTTGTTAAAGAAGCTTTAGAGAAAATAAGGAGTCAAGGAAAAGAAAAGGAATCGATATATACATTATTTGTTATTGATGCTAAAAGAAAATTAAAAGGAGTTTTAGAACTAAAAGATCTTATATTTGCACAAGAAGATCAACTTGTCAAAGATATTATGAATGAAGATCCTATATATGTAACAGTCTATGACGACCAAGAAAAAGTAGCAAGAATTATGCAAGATTACAATTTGTTAGCAATTCCAGTAACAGATAGTGAAAAAAGGCTTGTTGGTATGATAACAATTGATGATATGGTCGATGTTCTTGAGGATTCTGCTACAGAAGATATACAAAGGATGGCTGCAATAGGTGTTACAGAAACATCTTATTTTCACACTTCATTGTGGGAATTAGTAAAGAACAGGGTTATTTGGTTAGCTGCTTTGCTACTTTTTGAAAGTGTTGCTGTTTTTGTAATAGAAGGTTTTTCAGAAGTTTTACAAAAGATTACGATTTTAGCTGCGTTTATGCCTACTATTAATGCTATTGGAGGAAACACAGGTAGTCAAATGTCTGCAATAATAATTAGATCAATGGCCGTTGGAGATATAGAAGAAAAAGATTTTAAAAAAGTAATTTTCAAAGAAATTACTTCTGGTTTGGTTTTGGGAATAATTTTGGGAGTAATTATGTTTTTAAGATCTTTATTAAATACTCAAGAATTTTTGATAATGTCAAGTTTAGCTTTATCGATATTGATAGTAGTAATCATTTCAAATATTTTGGGCGCGATTTTACCGTTTTTAGCTAAAAAAATGCGTTTAGATCCGGCATTAATTTCAGGTCCATTTATTTCAACTTTAATGGATATCATAAGCATGGTTGTGTATTTTTCTATTGCTTCTTTTCTTTTAAAAGATCTAATTTAAAAGAATTTTTTGTGAAAGGAATAAAATTAAAAATATGGAAGAAACAAATCTTGTTGAAATATCAAAAAAAATTAAAGAATTACCAACACCTGATTTTATAGTACAAAGAATTATATCCATCGCGTCTGATCCACAAGCAGATATTGTGGAATTACAAGAAGCTGTTTTACAATCACCTACTTTAACGGCTAAAATTTTGAAATTAGCCAATTCAGCTTATTATGCTTTACCTAACAAAGTCACTAAGTTGAGTCAAGCTGTGAACTTATTAGGTTTTAAAACTGTTAGAAACTTAGCTTTAAGTATTTTTACGGTAGAAAATTATTTTAATGAGAAAATTTCAAATTTTAATCCTTATAATTTTTGGATACATCTTGTGGCAACAGGTGTTGCTTCTGAATTATTAGCTAAGTATTTAAATTTCTTTGATAAAGAAGAAGTATTTATGTGTGGCATATTACATGATCTTGGTAAGATTGTTATGGCTCATATAATGCCAGAAATATTTGATATGATTATAAAAGTTGCCGAACATGAAAAAATTTCTTTTTGTGAAGCTGAGAATTTGTTATCGACTTATTCTCATCAACAAATGGGAAAGATGCTTTTTGAGAATTGGAATATGTCTGATCTTGTTATAGAAACAGTTACTTATCACGATAATCCTTTAGATTCTAAGAAAGAAAATTTTAAAAAACATTTATATATAGTAAATGCTGCTAATGTCACTGTTAATATGGTGTACTATGGATATTCTGGAAATTATAATATACCTATGATACAACCTGAGGTTTGGAACTTTTTGGGTTTAAATTATAATAAATATTTGAGCTATTTTGAAGAATTTAAAAATAATATAGAAAAATATCCCGAATTTATAAATATGAAAAAAGTATTGCAAGATTTGGAGGTGTAAAAATATATGGCTCAATATAGAAGAGAAATGCTTGAGTCAGAAATGAAAAAAATAATAACTCAAGGTTTTTCCGAACTAAAAGATCCACGATTAAAAGACAAAATGATAAATATTAATATTTTAAAGTTATCAAAAGATAAATCTTACTTAGATGTTTATGTGTCAACTTTGGATGATGATATCGATCAAGTAGTAGATTTACTAAATAAAGCCAAGGGTATGTTTAGAACATTGATTGCTAAAAATGTTAAGATGTTTAAAGCACCTGAAGTTAGGTTTCATAAAGATGAAGGAATTCAAGCAAGTATAAAGATAAACAAAATTATTGAAGAAATCGAAAAAAATAAAAGTAAAGGTAAAAATGAGGAAGAAAAATGAAAAATGGTTTTTTAATTATTAACAAGCCTAAAAGTATAACTTCGCATGATGTAGTTAATATTGTTAGAAAGAAATTTAATATAAAAAAGGTAGGACACGCTGGAACTTTAGATCCCTTTGCGACAGGAGTTTTAATAGTAGGAATAAACAAGGCAACAAGGTTACTTGAATTTTTAAAGAATGAAAGAAAAGTTTATTCAGTTAAAGCAAAACTTGGTATTATAACACAGACTTTTGATATAGAAGATGAGATAAAAGAAGAACATGAAGTTACACAGCAACATCTTAAAAAATTAAAAAAGTTAGTTTATTCCTTTGTTGGAGATTATTTACAAGTACCACCTGCTTATAGTGCCAAAAAATATCAAGGTAAAAGGTTATATGAATATGCTCGTGCAGGTAAAATAATTACGCTTCCTCCAAAAAAAGTAAATATATATCAAATTACTGATTTTTATCAGAACGATGATGAATTTGGTTTTATAGTAGAAGTTAGTGCAGGAACTTATATTAGATCTTTAATAATGGATATTGGATACAGTCTTGGATGTGGTGCTGTGACTACCGATTTATGTAGGATAAAAAGCGGAAAGTTTACTTTGAAAGAATCAGTAGAAATAGATGAAATCTCTGAAAATAGTGTAATAGAAATGGATGAAGCAATTGATTTCCCGTGGGTAAAAGTAAATAATGGCGAGAAAGTGCTCAAAGGTCAGCAAATATATAAAGAAAATATAACAGAATTTTCTGATTTTGAAAAAGATGATTTTGTTAAAATATATGACGAAAGAAGTTCATTTTTAGGAATAGGTGTAGCGGAAAAGAGATCTACTTTTTTAAAAACGCTTTTTGAAAATGAGAATAGAAACGATAGGATTGTAAAAATTCGCAAAATTTTATATGAGGTGACATAAAATTGTATGCTCTCACAATTGGGGTTTTTGACGGGGTACATAAAGGACATCAGTATATTTTAAGAAATTTGTTGGAAATAGCTGAGCAAGTGAAATTGGAACCTTTGGCAATTATTTTTAAATATCCTGCTGAAAAATATTTAGGAGGTTTTGAAGGGTTAATTTTACCGAGTTGGAAAAGAAAAGAAATTTGTGAAAAAATGGGTATTAAAGTAATCGTTAAAGACATGCAGGAAATTTGGGGTATATCACATGTAGACTATTTGAACAATTTGCTAAAAAAAGATGTAAAAGCTATTGTATGTGGTAGAGATTTTACATTTGGTAAAGATGCTTTAGGAGATGTGAAGTATTTAAAAGCTGCAAGTGAGAAAAAAGGTTTTATAGTGAAAGTTTTAGAGGATTTGAAAAATCAGGGTGATCGGATCAGTTCCTCAGTTATAAAAAGGGAATTAAAAATGGGAAATATTAGTTTTGTAAACAATATGTTAGGAAGGAATTGGACATTGGAAGGACCTGTTTATGAAGATAGGCACGTCGGTTTTAAATTAGGATTTCCAACTGCTAATATAGATGTTTTTTATAAAGAACAGATCTTACTACCAAAATTTGGAGTTTATTTAGTAAAAGGTTATATTAAAGGTAGAGAAGGGAGCCTCTGGGGATTGATGAATGTTGGTTTGAGACCAACATTTTTCGAAGATAAGAAATTACCGAAAGTAGAAGTTTATTTTTTGGATTTTTTTGGTGATTTGTATAACGAATATATAACGTTAGAAGTCTTAGATTTTCTGAGGGAAGAAAAGAAGTTTAATAATCAACAGGAATTGATTCAAGCTATGGAAAAAGATGAAGACAATGCCAGAAGAATTATTCAGAAGAATTACAATTAAAGGAATAAAGGTTTGACAAAAAAGTTTTGTTGTTATATAATTAGTTAGAAAGCGTTGAAAATATAGGAAAAAAGGGCGCTTAGCTCAGTGGGAGAGCGTCTGCTTCACGCGCAGAAGGTCGTAGGTTCAAACCCTACAGCGCCCACCAAAAAAGAGACGATTGAATCGTCTCTTTTAATTTATAAGCTACCTAAATTTTTTAGTATTTCTTTGATAACTTCTATATCTTTGGCATGTTCAGCATCGTCTCCAGGGGTTTCTAACAATAGAGGTAGCTTTAATATTTCTTCAAAAGAAAGAAAAGTTTCAAATCCTTTAATACCGATATTTCCTTGTCCAATAAATTCATGCCTATCTTTTCCTGCTCCTAACTCGTACTTTGAATCATTCAGATGTATCATTTTCAGTTTTTCAAGTCCAACATATTCTTCTATATCGTCTAAAAGTCTTTGAACTTCCGATTTTTCTCGAATATCGTAATTGGAATCGAATCCATGGCATGTATCATACGTTATTCCCAATCTATTTTCTAATCCTGAGTTATGAATAATTTCTCCTAGTTGTTGCATAGAATATCCGATGTTTCCACCTTTCTGAGCAACATTTTCTAACAGAACAATTACCTTCGTGTTTTCGATTTCTTTAAAAACTCTATTCAATGCTTCTATTATTCTTTTTATACCATACTCTTCACCTTTTCCTAAATGACTACCTGGATGAAAGTTGTAATGTGTGATTCCCAGTTTTTCAGTAAATTTTATTTCTTCAATCATAGTATTTATAGAATTTTCCCAAATATCTTCTTTTGGGGAAGCTAAATTAATAAGATAACTTGAATGAACTAAAGCGTCTTCAAAATTGATGTTATATTTTTTCATATTGTTTTTGAAATCATTAATATCTTTTTCATCAATTTTTATAATTTTCCAACTTCTTGGAGAGTGTGTAAATATTTGAAAAGTGTTCCCTCCTATATTTACTGAAGCTTCGGGAACTACTCTAAACCCTTTGGAAATTTTCATGTGGGCTCCTATTTTAACCATAAGTTCATCTCCTTAGAGGAATTCTATATCTTCTTTTAGTAAAAAAATCGCTAATTCTTTGTCCACTTTTGAAATAACTCCGATATTGGCAAATATATAATTCTTATCATAAGCAAGTTTTACATCTTTTTTTGGTAATAAAATATCTTCGGAATTTTTCACATTTTTTATACTTTCCATAATTTCTTTTCTATACTTTGACCTTGAAAGTATACCACCTGTTCCAAAAATTATCTTTACAGCAGTTAAATCTTTACCTTTAGCTACTTTTTGCCTTCCTGTTGGTGTAAAAATATAATCGATCCTTCCCGCATGTCTTTTAATAGAAGTTACGAAACAAAATTTTGACAAAAATGCAGCAAATCTTTCTTCTTCTTCAGTTTTGGGATAAGGTGAGATATTTGTTAAAATGTTTTCATAGTTTTCAAAGTATTTTTCAACTTCATATTTTGTTATCATTTCAACGACATTCAGAGCATTAACGTATATTCCCATATCGCCATCCACGGTTCTTTTTGAACGTGGTTCAGGAGAAACGAGGATCTTTTGGATTTCAACAGAACCATTGGTAACCGAATCAACATCCGTTGTAGCTCCTCCTATATCTACTGTCATAACATCTTCATACAATTCTCCTAAGAGTTCTGTTGTATACATTACAGCAGCGGGTGTTGGTATAACTTCTTCATCAACGATTTCATAAATTTTTTCCATTCCTGGAGCGTGAATAATGTGTTTTGCAAAGACTTCTTGTATAGCTTTTCTTGCAGGATCGACATTCAATAGATCGATTTTTGGATAAACATTTTGAGTAATTATTACCTTCTTTTCTTTTTCTTTAAATATTTCTTCTATTTCATCTCTAACAGCAATATTTCCTGCATAAATTACAGGAGCATCAATAGGTAAATTAGCTAATAATTTAGCATTGTGTATAACGGTTTCTTCATCGCCGTAATCTACTCCTCCAGATAATAATATCACTTTTGGATTAATCTTTAAAATCTGTTTCAACTGCGTTTCTCTTAATTTTCCGGCAGTTATATATTTGATTATAGCTCCCGCACCTAAAGAAGCTTCTTTTGCTGCTCTAACTGTCATATCATAAACTAAACCATGAACAGTCATGCTTAAGCCACCTGCGGCAGAAGATGTTGCTAAAAATTTTTGCCAACTTATCTTTTCTTTTAACTTGTATTCTAACTTTTTTAAAGCATTTTCAATGCCGATAGTGACGTCTCCTTCATTGACTGTGGTGCTATTTTCTCCTTGGCCTAAAATTTTAACACCATTATGATCTACTTGATAAGCAGTTACCACCGTTGTAGTACTACCAATTTCGGCGACTAAAAAAGTTACGTTCATCTTTTTTTCTCCAGATCCAAAATAAATCTTTTTAAAATATCCACTGCTTTATTAAGCTCTTGTAAAGAAGCAGCAAAAGATAATCTAATATATCCTTCTAAATAAAAAGCGGATCCTGGAACGACAGCCAAACCATAATCAAGTAATTTCTCACAAAACTCGATATCCGTTAATCCAAAGTCTGCAATATTTATAAAATAATAAAAAGCGCCACTTGGTTTGACAAATCTAAGTCCTATTTTTTTAAATTCTTCGTATAAATAATCTCTTCTTTTCATAAATTCTATTTTCATATTTGAATTATCTATTTCTAAGGCTTTCAAAGCAGCATATTGTGAAGGCGTATTTACATTTGAGGTTGAATGAGACTGTATCTTAGCCATTTGATTAATGTATTCTATTGGTGCGATAGCATAACCAATTCTCCATCCAGTCATCGACCAAGCTTTAGAAAAGCTGTTAATTATGACTAACCTATCTTTTATGTTTTTAAAAGTAGCCATTGAGGTAAAAGGTTTATCATATACTAAAGAATCATAAACTTCGTCACTTATAACAACTAAATTATTTTCTTTTGCAATCTCTGATATTAAGTTTAAAATATTTTTTGGATAAACAACACCTGTAGGGTTATTTGGTGAATTAATAACGATCGCTTTAGTGTTATTTGATATAACGTTAAGAATGTTTTCCTTTTTTGGTAAAAATCCATCTTCTTCATAAGTTTTAACATGAATTGGATTTCCTCCAAGCATTCTTATTTGTGCGTCATAACTTACCCACGATGGGTCAAAAATGATTACTTTGTCATGAGGGTTTATAATAGCATATAGCGAATTAAATAGAGCTTGCTTTCCACCGTTAGATACTATAATGTTATTTGAAGTATAATCGGTTGAATATTTTTCATTTATAAACTTTGATATTTTCTCTCTCAATTCTTTTATTCCTTTGTTATCTGTGTACTTAGTCCTTCCTGATTTCATAGCTTCGTATGCTGCATCTATAATTGGAAAAGGAGTATCAAAATCGGGTTCTCCTGCAGTTAACTTTACTATGTCTTTTCCTTTACTTTGTAACTCTATTGCTTTTGAATTTAACTCCATAGTTGCAGAAGGCTTTAATAAATTAATTCGATCAGAAAAAATCACTTAATCCACCTCTTCTTAATTATTTTTTTCCAAAATAGCTACATTCTCTATATGAAAAGAATGAGGAAACATATCAAACGGTTGAATAACTTTTAATTTTAATCCATTAGATAAAAAGGCGTTTATATCACGTAAAAGAGTAGAAGGATCGCAGGAAACATATACAACTGCCTTTTTAACAATAGAAGATATTTTATTTATTTCATTTTGACTTATACCTTTTCTAGGCGGGTCTAATATAATATAATCAAATTTCTTGTCAACGCTATTATTAACAAAATTTTCAACAGTGTCGTGATAAAACCTAATGTTTTTAATAGCATTTATATGAGAGTTCGCAATAGCAGCTTTGTACGAAACTTTCGAGTTTTCAATACTTTCAATTTCTTTAAAGAGTGACGAAAAATAAATTGAGAAAAGCCCAACCCCGCTAAACAAGTCTAATAAAGTATCAGAGTAACTAACCCTATCTTTAAAATAATCCAATAAGTAACCTAATAACTTTTTGGTGACATTATAATTACTTTGAAAAAAGGAAGTAGGTGGAATTTGAAATTTGAAATTATCAAATTGTTCTTGAATCAATCCTTCACCATATAAGGTTTTATATGGCCCTCTTAAAACAATATTTTTAGAACTATTCATAAGATGAATTAGTGAGTAAATTTTAAAATTCTCTCTAAAAAAATCAGTAATTTCTTTTTGAAAAGGTAAATATTCAGTGTGTGTAACTATAATAACCATAATTTGGTTAAAAGAAAAAGACTTTCTTAAAACTAAATACTTTAAAACTCCACGATTTTTCCTATCACTATAAATTTCTAAATTTAACTTTTGAAAAAAGTCCTTAGTTTGGTTTCTAATTTTATTAAAAATGTGTGGAGAAATTAGACATTTTTGTAGGTCTACAACATTTTTGCTATCATTTTGCATTAACCCCAATTTAAATTCTTGATTTTTTTGATCAAATTGAAACGTATATTCCATTCTATTTCGATATTCACAGATAATTTCGCTACCAATAATATCTTTAACATAAAAATTTGATATTTTCCCAATTCTTTCGGTTTGTTCTTTAACGATATTAGTTTTTGCTATTAATTGTTGCTCATATTTTAAATCAAGCCAATTACACCCTCCACATGTTGGGAAGTGGTTACAATTAGGTTGAATTCTATAAGTTGATGGTTTTATTATCTCTTTAACCTCAGCAAACATTAGATTTTTTCCAGTTTTTTTTGGAATAACCTTTACATGCTCTTGTGGATATGCATTTTCTACCATTATTATTTTATCCTGACTTCTGGCTAATCCGTATCCGCCATATACTAACTTTTCTACAATAAGGTCCATTTCTTTTTGCGAGTTTGCTTTTTGCATATTGACACCTCTAAATATGTAGATGGCTTATCTTGCTTTTATTTTACATGTTTTCTGGTGCACTAACGCCTAAAATCGAAAGACCTCTTTTAAGAACTATTTTTGTAGTTTCACATAGATTAAGCCTTGCTTGTATTAAATCATAACTTTCCGCATTTAAAACTGAAAGTTTGTTATAGAAATAATGGAATCTTGAAGCAACTCTTTCAAGATATTGTGTTAATAAATTTGGTTTAAACTGTGAAGTGGCGTTTGCTAAAAGGTTTGGAAATAGTGCAAGCTCTCTCAACAACAATTTTTCTTCAGTCTCTTTAAGATGTTCTATGCCTAAAAATTTTTCATATTTTATTCCTCTTTTTTCCGCTTCTTTAAAGATGCTGCAAATTCTCGCATGTGCGTATTGAACGTAATAAACAGGATTTTCATTAGATTTTTTAATAGCTAATTCTACATCAAAGTTTAAAGTAGTATCAGGATCTACCATTGCAAAAAAGTATCTAACAGCATCTTTACCTACGTTGTCTATTAGATCATCTAAGGTTAGAAATTCACCTTTTCTTGTAGACATTTTTAATATTTCGTTGTTTCGCTTTATATTTACAAACTGATGTAGAACTATCTTCAAAAAATCATCAGGTAATCCAAGAGCTTTCATAGAAGCCATCATTCTTGGAATATGTCCATGATGGTCAGAACCCATAATATCGATAACAAGATCGAAACCTCTCAAATATTTATAATAATGATATGCTATATCATCACAAAAGTATGTTGGCATATTATCATTTGATCTAATTAAAACTTTATCGTTTTCATCTATTAAAGCAGAAGTTTTAAACCAAATGGCGCCATCTTTTTCGTAAACATAACCTTTTGTTTTTAATTGATCTAAAGTTTTATCAACCATATGATTTTTAAACAGTAAATGTTCACTAAATATTACATCAAATTGGACATCAATTTTATTTAGTGTCTCTATCATTGTATGTACCATATCTTCTAAAACTTCTTCTGTAAAAGTACTTTCAACTTCATCGTCCCACTTGTCCCTAAATTTTTCTCCATATTTGTTTAAAACTTTTTTTGCAGTGTCTATCAGATAATCTCCTTTGTATCCATCTTGAGGTATTTCATAAGAAATACCAAAAAGTTCGTTATATCTCACCCACAAAGATTGGGCTAAGAGTTTTATTTGTCTTCCGGCATCGTTGAGGTACATTTCTCTTTGAACTATGTATCCTGTTTGTTCATATATATTTGCCATAACATCACCCATGATTGCTTGTCTCCCATGAGCTACAGTCATAGGTCCTGTAGGATTAACGCTTGCGAATTCAAATTGCAACTTTTTGCCTTTACCAATATCACTTTTTCCATAGCTTTTTGGATTACTTATAATATGAGAACAAATTCTTTGATAAAGTTCTGATGAGATAAAAAAATTCAAAAATCCGTTTGCATTTTCTATTTTCGAAAAAGAGTTATCGTTTTTCATTTCATCTATCAACATTTGAGCTATTTCTTTTGGATTTCTTTTTAATTTTTTTGCTAAAAGAAACGAAATATTTGAAGAAAAGTCTCCAAGTAGATCGGATGGTGGTGTTTCTACAGTGAAATTTTCATCGAATTCTTCTATTCCCAAATTTTTAAGTGCACCGATAATTTTATTTTTTATTAAAGTAATAATCTCCATAATTACTTCCTCCTGTTTAATTTTTCTTGCTTATTTTAAGAATTTTAAAGCTTAAGTTTTGTCATTTTTTTAGTTTTAAATTTATTTAAAAATACCTCCTAAATTCTAATCCTCACTAATTCTTAATTTTTCTAACTTTTTCAGTACTTGTAGCCAGGCGGGGGAGGGCTCCGCCCTGGACCAATTATAAATTCAAATACTTATTTTTAGAAACACTTCATTTCTAAAGTTTTCTTCCTGCGAAGGTATGAATTTGTAAAAAATGAAGACAAGATAGTCCTTTATTTTCGTAAAGAATTAGAGTACCCTTAATGTCTTGCATATGACAAAGTTCCAGGAGTTCTAAATCTTTTTTCAATGTACCTAAAAAGTTTGCTGAACATCAAAACCAAAACCAAATATATAATCGCAGCAAATAAATATACTTTAAAAAATTCAAAATTTCTACTTGCTACATATTTTGCCTGCGCCATTATTTCTGGAGCACCAACAATATAAGAAAGAGAAGAGTATTTTAACAAATAAATGAATTCGTTGGTCCAGGAAGGAATGAACCGTCTCAAAGCTTGAGGTAAAATTATTAATCTTATTGACTGCCATTTTGTCATCCCTATGGATAAAGCTGCTCGCATCTGCCCGGCACTTACGGAGTTTATAGAACCTCTTAAATATTCGGCCTGATAAGCTGCGGAATTTAAGAAAAAAGCTGTTATTGATGCAAGTAAAGGTGAAAGTCTTATGCCAATAACAGGCAAACTATAATATAAAATGAAGAGTTGTACAAGTAAAGGTGTGCCCCTAATTATTTCTATATAGGTAGAACAAATAACAGAAATGACCTTATTGCCATAAGTTTTACCTAAGGCTAAAAGGATACCTAAGAAAAGCCCTATAGTTATCGATATTAATGTCAAAAATAATGTTACCCAAATTCCTTCGAGCATATAGTTCCATGAAGTTTGAATAATTTCTAAGAAACTCATGAACTTTCTTCCTTTCCATAGAGTTTTGACAATTTATTTAAAAACTCTTTTGTTCTCTCTTTCTGAGGGTTTGTAAACATAATAGAGGGTGGACCTTTTTCTACTATAACACCATTTTCCATAAATATAATCTCATCTGCAACAGCTCTAGCAAAACCCATTTCATGAGTTACACAAAGCATTGTCATCCCACTTTTTGCTAATTCAATCATTACATTCAACACTTCGCCAATTAATTCGGGATCTAAAGCAGATGTAGGCTCATCGAAAAGCATAACTTTCGGGTTCATTGCCAGTGCTCTTGCAATTGCCACCCTTTGTTTTTGGCCTCCTGAAAGTTGGGCGGGATATAGATTAGATCTATTTTTTAATCCCACTCTTTCAAGTTCTCTTATAGCTATGTTAGTTGCTTCTTCTTTGTTAAGTTTTTTAACTTTTAATAGTCCGATTCTCACATTATCCAGAACAGTTAAATGTTCGAACAAATTAAAGTGTTGAAAAACAAAACCAATTTCTTGTCTTATTTTATGAATATTTTTTGAATTAGTAATTTCTTTATCTTCAAGATATATTTTTCCAGAATCTACTGGTATCAAACCATTTACACACATTAATAGAGTACTTTTTCCGGTTCCACTAGGGCCGATGATAACTTTTGTTTCACTTCTTTTAATATCAAAAGATATACCTTTTAAAACCTCTGTTTCTTTAAAACGTTTGTGTACGTTTTCTATTTTCAATATTATATCATCCATATTTTCATACACTCCTCGTTTCATAACCTGGAATAGAAATCTTTTTTTCAACTAAGTGGAGCGTTCTACTCAAGCTGAAAGTTAAAATAAAATAAATTACTCCGCAGAAAGAATAAACTAATAATGGTTTATTGGTTACAGCTATTACATAAGTCCCTTGCCTTAGAAGTTCTATGACCCCTAAAGCATATGCTAAAGAAGTATCTTTTAATACAACAGAGGCTTCGTTGGTCCATCCTGGTAAAGAAAGTCTCATTGCTTGAGGCAATATTATATTAGCAAAAGTTTGTATTTTCGACATCCCTAAAGAATAAGCTGCGTCTATTTGACCTTTATCTATAGATAAAATCGCACCTCTAAAAATTTGAGATTGATATGCCGAACTAATCAATCCTAACCCTAATATAGAAGCAATTAAAGGATCTAACCTAATCCCTATTAAAGGTAAACCATAGAAAATTAAAAAAAGTACCACAAGTAAGGGTATGCTTCTAAATACCCTTTCATATACTAAAAATATAAATTGAATAACCTTATTACCATAAAGTTGTCCAAAAGATACTAAAATAGCGATTATTAAACCCAATATCAAACTAAAAAAAGTTAATTCTAAAGTTACCAATGTACCTTTTAATAAATAAGGTAAAGAGTCGATGATAATTTCTAAGTTGGTCAATACTAATTCTCTCCTTTTTAATCGGGATAATCAATAAAATTTATCAATTTTATTTTAACATATATATATAGATCTTTGTATCTTTTTTAAATTTTTTATATCAAAAACTGTTTAAATATTTATGAAATAAATTAGTTACAAATAATTTACTTGCTTTTGTTGTTTTTTTGTATTATAATAGCTCTTAGAAACACATTCCGAAATGCCACAATGGGTGGCTCGGTAGAATTTTGGAGGTAACTAAGTGAAAGGTAGAGTAAAGTGGTTTGATTCAAAGAAGGGTTATGGTTTCATTACAGGTGAAGATGGAACAGATGTATTCGTACATTTTTCCGCTGTTGACATGGATGGCTACAAAAAGTTAGACGAGGATCAAGAAGTTGAATTCGAAGTAGTTCAAGGTCAAAAAGGTCCTCAAGCTTCTAAAGTAAGACCTTTATAACTTAAAGCCATAATCAATCTGAAAAAACCTAAATAAAAACTAAACCAAGGAAGCGTTAAAAACGCTTCCTTTTATTTTTAGAGTTCTGATCAATTTGAAACAATTTTTACGCCAGAACTTGTTCCTATACGATTTGCTCCAGCAGCGATCATTTCTAAAGCAGTTTGGTAATCTTTTATTCCTCCTGAAGCTTTAACCTTTAATTTATCTTCTCCAACAAATTTCATCAAAGAAACATCTTCAGCTGTTGCTCCATGAGTTCCAAAACCAGTTGAAGTTTTTACATAATCAGCTTTTGCTAATTTAGAAATAGTTACAGCCGCTATTTTTTCTTCTTGAGTTAAGTAACAAGTTTCTATTATAACTTTTAATAATTTGCCTTTATTTTTGGATACATCAGCTATTCTTTCTATTTCTTTATAAACGTAATAATATTCTTTTGCTTTTAGTCTTCCTATATTAATTACCATGTCCAATTCATCTGCGCCATTTTTAATTGCATCTTGTGCTTCAAAAACTTTAGTTTCAACAGTATTGGCGCCTAGAGGAAATCCTATAACAGTTGCTATTTTTATGTTTGAGTTTTGCAGAAGTTCTTTTGCTAAGGAAACATATGTAGGATTAACACATATTGCAAAAAAATTGTTATCTATAGCTTCTTTGCATAAGATTTCTATATCTGTAGTTAAAGCAAAAGCTTTAAGCAACGTATGATCAATATACTTAGCAATTTCTTTTGGACTCATACTTAGGTGTTTCTTTTCAAATGTGAACTCATTTTCTACCCTTCTTATTTCCTCTTGAACAATTTTCTCTAATTCTTTTTGATCCATTAGATCATCTCCATTTCAAAAAATTTTTAAAATAAAATAAAAATATTATAGGTAATATAAAATATTATAGCATAAAAATTTTGATAAATTTTTTTATTTTGATATAATTATGTATACATTGTAGTCTGTGGAGGGATTATCATGGAATTAGAAGAGAAGGTAAAAATATTATCTGCTTCTGCCAAATATGATGTTTCATGTGCATCTAGTGGTAGTTCAAGAAAAAACACAAAAAATGGTATAGGAAATGCGAGTCTGGGTGGAATTTGTCATAGTTGGACTTCTGACGGAAGATGTATTTCTTTGCTAAAAGTTCTATTTTCTAATTCTTGCATATATGATTGTGCTTATTGCATCAATAAAAAAAGTAATGATATTCCAAGAGCTACATTTAAGATAGATGAACTTATATCTCTTACGCTAAATTTTTATAAAAGGAATTACATAGAGGGACTTTTTTTAAGTTCTGCTATTTTTGGGTCTCCAAATATTACTATGAAGATGCTTTATCTTACCGCTAAAAAATTACGTGAAGAATACAATTTTAATGGTTACATTCATTTAAAAGCTATCCCAGGAGCGGATTTAGAATTAATAAGAAAAGCAGGTTTTTATGCAGATAGAATGAGTGTCAACATAGAATTACCTTCTGAAAGAAGTTTAAAATTACTTGCTCCAGATAAAAGCAAAAAGGATATTATTACTCCAATGAACTATATAGGAAACAATATTCTTGCATTAAAAGAAGATAAAAAGAAATACAGGCATACGCCTAATTTCATTCCTGCCGGCCAAAGTACTCAGTTAATAGTTGGAGCAACTCCTGAAAGTGATCTTAAAATTTTAACGTTGAGTGAAGCTTTATACAAAAAGTTCCATCTAAAAAGGGTTTATTACTCTGCTTTTCAATTGGTCAATGATGATGATCGATTGCCAAAAATAAAGAATCCACCTTTGCTTAGAGAACATAGATTGTATCAAGCAGATTGGCTAATTAGATATTATGGATTTTCTTCTCATGAAATTTTAAATAAAGAATCTCCTTTTTTGGATGACACGTTAGATCCAAAAACAGTATGGGCATTAAGGAACTTTCATTTATTTCCTATAGAAATTAATAAAGCACCTTATGAACTATTATTGAGAATTCCCGGGGTTGGTGTAAAATCAGCTAAAAGGATTATGTTTAGTAGAAAATTGGCTCCTTTAACCTTTGAAGATTTGAAAAAAATAGGAGTAGTTTTAAAAAGAGCAAAATATTTTATTACTTGTAATGGAAAATATTACAGTAGAGTTTATTCTGATCCTCAAGCTTTGAGATTAATTCTCATCTCAGAAAAGGATAAAAACTTTTTTCAATTGCCACTTTTTAATCAGACAGAAAATCTTCCAGTTTTGTCCTACTTCTAAAAGTATAATTTTTTATTTATAAATTCAAGGCGGGATTAAAATGAATGAAAATTATTCTTATGATGGAACTTTAGAAGGCATGTTTACCGTTTTTTATTTATTATTAAAAAACAAAAATATCCCAAAAGATATAAAACCCTTAAATGGTTCCAATATTTTTGTTGACAACTATATTTTTATACAGACAAAAGATAGCAGAAGTAGTTATTTATATAATTATCTAAGGAATCACTTGGATTCGAAAATTTTTAAAAAAGTGATTATTTCTTTTCTATCAGAAAAAAATAACAAAGAACTCTTTATTTATAAATATATTCTCTTAAATTTAAAGACTCAAAATCAAGCTGATAGATATATTAAAAAAGAGTATGTTGATTTTATAAATAGCTCGTATCGCTCAATTACTTCAGAGGCTCATAAATTGACTGGACTGATAAGGTTTAAGCTTCTTAAAGATGGATTTTATTATGCTTCAATTCATCCAAAAAACGATGTAATTTTACTGCTTTATCCACACTTTTCCAAAAGGTTTAATACTTTTAGATGGATGATACACGATATGAATAGATCGAAGATACTTATTTTTAATGGTGAAAGTTCTCAGATTCATTTTGTCAAAGAATTTGATAGGCGAACTCTTGAATCATATTATGATTCAGAAGAATTATACTTTCAGCAGCTTTGGAAAGAGTACCATAAAAACATGGAAATTAAAGAAAGAAAAAACAAAAAGGTTCAGCAACATTTTATGCCCTTAAGATATTGGCAGGATTTAATCGAAGATATTAATAGCTGAGTATTTTAAATCTGTAAATCCCCATGAAATTTTTATTTTCAATAGTTGCCATCCACGTTGGATCAGCCTTATGGAGATTTTCTATTTTTACTACTCGTAATTCACCGTTGTTATGTTCATTTATTGGACCTGTGTGATATATTGCAAATGCTTCATTTGTATTTGGATCTTTATAATAAACCATCAAATGATAGGGAAATTCAGGGTCTTCAGGGTGAAAGAAGGCTAAAATATCTCCGTTTTCAGCTATTTTTAGATCTTTGGAAAGATATTTCATGTTGAATTCAATTAAATACCTGGCAGTTGCATAATCTGAAAAGTTATCAGGTTCTATACCATTTTCGCTTATTTTGAAAATTTTAGTTTCATAAAAGGGAATGTTTGGGTAATTATACTTTGAAACATCTTCTATGATTTTTCCGCGAAATCCTGTTTTTTGTACCCAATTTTGATCATGTGATTTTAAAGCTTCTTTATATGCATATCTTATTAAGCCGGCACAGTCTTGATAACTATCAGGTAAATACATATAGTTATTTGCTATATTTAATATTATATTATTAAACCAATATTGAAATATTCTGCTATCTTTTGAAGAAAGTTGCAGAATATCCGGAAAATTGTTGCCATCACTATCAATTATAGGTAAATTTAAATAATTTAACTCTTGTTCAGAAGACTTGATATTGATAGAAAATAAAAAAAATAATATTACACACATTATTACCGTTAATAAAATAAGATTCTTTTTTTTAAACATTTTTTCACCCGTAAATTTTTTTGAAATAATTATAGCATTTTTAAATAAAATATGTTATAATTATTTTGTAAATTGAATATTTGTTAGGCCGGGGGAGCTCTAAGGCTGAGAGGATGTCTTTTGAAGGCATCGACCCCAGGAACCTGATCCGGGTAATGCCGGCGAAGGGAGGCTGCAAGGTGTCATTAATTAATCCTGTTCTCTTCCATTTCCCGGAAAAGGGCAGGATTTTTTTGTTATAAGCTAAGTGTGTAATAAAAAATTTATAACAGGCGCTTTAAAATGAAGATTTTTTGGAAATAATGTTTTGAATTTAAAACGGTACCAGGGCGGTATTTTTGTAATAGACGCTTTAGAAATGATAGCCTTCAGAAAATAAGATTTTGAATTTAAAATGGGTCCAGGGCGGAGCCCTCCCCCCTCTTTTGCTACACGTAGCGAAAAAGTTAAAAAAATTAGGAATTAATAAGAATTAGAACTGAAGAGGTATTTTGTAAAAAAATTAATTCTAAAACATATATATAATAAGGATTTTGGAATTTCTAAAGTGGGTATTTTTATAAATTATGGAGGTGGTTTTATGAAAAAATTTTTTTTTATAGGGTTTTTGTTGATGGCGTTTATACTTGTATTTTCAGACGAGTTAGTAGTTTACACATATGAAAGTTTAAGTTGGATAGAAGAAGGTTTAGTTCAAAAGTTTGAAGAAAGGTGTAATTGCAATGTGAAGGTAGTTAAGTTAGGAGATGCTGGCAATGTTCTTACACGTCTTATGCTTGAAAAAAAGAATCCTAAGGCCGATGTAGTTTTAGGGCTCGATCAATCTTTATCTGCAAAAGCTATCCAAGAGAATTTGTTGATTCCTTATAAACCAGATAATATAAAAAATATAAAAGATCCTACGTTGATCTTTGATGAAGAATTTTACGTTATTCCTTTTGACTATGGAGCAATAGCTATTATTTATGATCCTGATAAAATCACTGATGAATTGCGTTCTTTTGAAGATTTAACCAAATATGAGAAATCTTTAATAGTACAAGATCCAAGAGCTTCAAGTACAGGGCAAGCTTTTTTATTATGGACAATAGCTGTTTATGGGGAAGACTGGCAAGATTTTTGGAAAAGATTAATGCCTGCTATTTTAACTATTAGTCCGAGTTGGGATGATTCTTTTGCACTGTTTGAAATGGGGCAGGCTCCAATGATGGTGAGTTACGCAACTGATAGTGCTTATTCTCAATATTATTATGGAACAAGTAAGTACAAAGTTTTTATTCCCGAAGAAGGAGCATATGTGCAAATAGAAGGAGCGGGCATAGTTAATGGGGCTAAGAATTTTGAGTTGGCTAAAAGATTTATAGACTTTTTGCTAACGCAAGATTTTCAAAAAGAAGTTCCATTGAATCAATGGATGTTTCCTGTTACAAATGTAGAATTGCCTGAGGTTTATGAATACGCAGTTATTCCGGATAAAATTCTTACAATTGATGATAATAAAATTTCAAAAAATCTTGAAAAATGGTTGAACGAATGGGAGGATTTGGTGTTTTAAGTGACATGAAAAAATCAATAAAAAAACATATTCCTGCGTTTATTTTTCTATGTTTATGGGTAATTCCATTTACTTTTTTGTTTATAGACTTTTTTAACTTTGAAGATGTATCAAATATCTTGGATCCGAGAACTTTTCGGATCCTAAGTTTCACTATCTATCAAGCTGTTTTGTCAACACTGTTTTCTTTAATTATTACTTTTTTGCCTGCTTACTACGCATCTAAAAGTCGAGGAATCATTTCAAAGTTACTTGATAATTCTGTTTTTATACCGTTCTTTTTTCCACCTGTTTCTGCTGTAGTTGCTTTTTCATTGTTATATTCTTCAACAGGGATTTTGAGTAAATTAGGTTTAAAAATAAATGTAATGTATACATTAACAGGAATTATACTTGCCCATATTTTTTATAACTCCCCTATTTTTGTTAGGTATATTTCAGAAGGTTTAAAAAAAATACCAAAAAATTTTAAAGAATCGGCTTATATAGAAGGTGCCGGGAAATTTAGAACTTTTCTCAATATAGAACTACCTTTAATTATGCCATCTATATCAAGAGCTTTTTTTTTAGTTTTTACCTACAATTTTATGAGTTTTGCAATTGTTTTAAATATAGGAGGCATTAAATATTCTACTTTAGAAGTAGCGATTGCTAATGCCTTAAGAGGTACTTTCAATTTTTCTAAAGCATTGTCTTATGCGCTCATTCAATTGTTAATTTTAGCAACTATAAATGTTTTTATGTCAAAATTCGAACCAATAACTTTTGACTATGAATCAGAGAGTGAAAATAAAGTTGGAATATTCAGTCAAATTATTTCGATAATTTATTTAATTTTTGAATATTCTATAGTAATTGTCGGAATAGTTTCTGCTTTTTTTAATTTTGTTACAATGAAATTCGACATCTCAGGACTCATCAACATTTTTAGCAAAGAATTGAATCAAAGATTTCCTGTCATTCAATCTATCTTTAATTCAATTTTTGTTTCTATAATTTCAGCAAGTCTTTCTGTAATAGTAGCTTATTACTTATTGAAAAACTATAGTAAATTCACTAATGTTGCGGTTATGTCTACTCTTAGTATTTCATCTGCTTTTTTAGGTATGAGTTTGTTGTATTTGAATATTTTATTTAATATTTCTTATTTTGTACTAATTATCTTAGGTTACTTTTTAATAACAGTTCCACTCTCTTATTCCTTTTTATTTCAGCCAGTTTTGAGTTTTGATGCTTCAATAATAGAATCAGCCAAAATAGATGGTGCCAGCATAATCAAGATATTTTCGAAAATAGAGCTCCCTCTATTATTCCCGGCATTTTTAAGTGCTTTTCTTCAAGTTTTTGCCATAATTTATGGAGAATTCACTATTGGATATACCATGCAAATAAGAGACTTTTTCCCTCTTGTAAGCATTGTAAATTATACTCTTTCTTCTTCACGACTATACTTAGAATCAAATGCTTTAAGTGCTTTTAATATAGTTATCGTCTTTTTTGTCTTTTATCTAAGCAACAAATTAATCAAAAAAGGAAAGAATTAGCGAATTAAGTTTCGTCTTCTATAACAGCGATAGCAAATTCATTAATAAGATATGCTTTCATCATCATATATTTATCGTTTTCTTCAGGACTTAAAATATTTTCAAATAACTCATGAGTAGATATATTTAGTTTATTTTTTAGTTTTGCAATCATATTAAACTCTCTAATCTCGTCAATTTCAAAGTATTTTGCTAAATCATTGAAAACTAAATAAGCATTAACAGTATTTTTTATATAATCATATAATTTTTGTTTTAAAGGCAAGAATTTAAAAAAGTTATTTCTCAATAAACTTGCCACTTTCATAGCACCAACTTTTTTGATAGATAAAAGCTCGTAAACATTTTCATATTTAAAGTTTATATACATTCCAAAAAATTTACCCGTTAACCTTCCTTTTATTTCTTTTTCTTTGAAAATATCACTGCTTATTGTTAATGCAAAAGGGAAAATAGAGATAGTTTCTAAGAAGTTGTCCAGATTTATATCTAAATCATCGATATTGTAATTAAGCTGTTCTTGAACTTTATGCTGAATAACAACTTCTGCTTCTTTGAACTTAGAAGCAGCTTTTTTTAAATCTTCTATTATATTTTTAATATCTTCAGGATCGGCATTTTTTAAAAAATCCAAATTGAACTTTTGAAGTTCAGGATGATTTTTGAATAAATTATCTACAAATTTATCGAAATCTTCATCATTGTAATCATATTCATCCATAAAAATTCCTCCAGATTAAGTATTACTTGTTTTTTTTATGAAACATCAATTTATTAATACTAATATTATAGCATAACTGTAGATAAGTTGATTAGCGTTAGCTTATAAGCCATAAAGTTATTCTGGCAAGACAAATTTTTTTGCGTTGAAAATAAATAAAATATTTTCTTCTTGTAATAAATTAAAATTATCTTCTACAATATACCTCACTAAACCTTTTGACGATAATGATACAAAAAGATTATTATTCTTTAAATCAAGACCAAGTATTGGAAACTCTAAATTAATAGTTTTGTATAAATTGAAATTCTTTTTATCTATAAGGTTTAATTGTGAACCTAAAGAAAAGTAGAGATATTTTTCACCGATTAAAACTATATCTGGTTTATACTTGAAACTAAAATAATCTAACAAATTGAAATTAGAGTCCAATTTGTATATGCCTTTATCAGTGAAAATAAAAAAATTACCATCAGAAAAAACGAACTCATTAATTTTATCTTTAATATAAAATTTATAATTGATACTATTATTTGTTGAATTTACTTCCATAATAATATTATCTTGAATAATATTATCTTGAATAATATATAAAACATCATTTACAAACTCTACATCAGCAACTGATTTTTCTAATAGTTTTGATCCATCTTGCAAGTTGTACAAATTTTCTTTGCCTATAGCAAATTTTACTCCATTTGATTCTTTGATATCAGATATTTCTTCAGGAAAAGTCATAGTAAAGGAATTTTTGGAATCATAAAAAGTGACAGAATTGTCGTTTAAGACATAAAAACCTTTATCAGATTTTTTTAATGTTCCGCTGTAAAAAACTTCCCAAACCTTCTCTTTTTGGTTATTAATATAAACTATTTTTTGTCCATCTTCTATAAGCAAACCATCTTCAAAGATTACAAATTCATTTATATATGTTAATAAGTTGTGGTATGCCAACAATTCTCCATCATTCAAACTATATACATAAAGTCCATCTTCATTGTTAGATATGTAAAGAATATCGTTATTAATTGTAATAGATGCTCGAGATAACTCTTTTTTTATTATATGTTTAATATCTTTTGTCTTTATATTAAGTACATAGATTCCAATATTTGTAGATATATATAAATCGTTATTATAAAATTGCATAGAGGAACTACTATAATTAGGTATTAGAATAGGATCTAATTTTGTATTTTCTGTTTTAATTAAATCTTGAAGTTCAAAAATTATAATTCCTAAAAGGTCATCGCTCACAGCAAGATATTCTTGATTTAAAGCCATCGTTCGTGGAGAAACAAAATCAGTATAAAAATTAATTTCTTCTAAATAATTATCATCAGTTATTTTAAATATTTTCAGTCCTAATCCCGGTCCTAATGCAAAAAGATAATTTTCATATATTTCGAGTTGAGTAACTATTCCTGGTAGTGTTAAATGTTGCTTTAAACTTGCGTGTATATTATTTTTCAGTGAAAAAATTGCGATTCCATTTGCTCCATCTCCAACATATGCAAATCCATTTTTAACTTTTATAGCTAAAGATTCACCAAAGGTGCTGTAAGAATTGACTAAACGAGGATTTACAGGATCAGAAAAGTCATATATTTTTAGCCCTTTTCTATCTACGAGGTAAAGATAACCATTTTGTATTTGAGCATCGTTAACATACTGTTCGGTAGTTATATGAGAAATCACTTTTTTATTTGTCGTGTCGTATACATAAAATCCTTCATAACCTGCAATTATTATTCCATATGTAGGTGATTTTAAATTTTGATCGGCATCAGTCTTATCTTCTTCACTATTAGAAGAAAACTGGACTTCTGATTTTTGTAAAAAAGTTTTATTAACTCTTATATAAAGTAATGATAGAGTTAAAATAATCAAAAAAAGCACAGTTAAAAATTCATACACATAAAAAGATTTATTTTTGTTATCCAAAATCCGTCACTCCAACATTTAGTCATCTACTAAAATTATATCATAGTCTCTTAAAACAAATAAAATTCACTAATTTGGCTATTTCATATTCAATATTAAAATAAAAATAGGGGACTAAGTCCCCTATTAATAAAAAACTATTTAACTTAATTTGAAAAATTTCAACATACTTTCCAATTCAGTAGATATTTTGAGTAATTCATCGCTATTTGTTGTGAGAATTTCTGATGTCTTTGTCTGATTATTTAAAGCTTCGCTAATTTCAATTATTTGTTCATTAATTTCATTAACAGATTTTGCGGAATTATCCATCGCTGAACTCATTTCTTGAGTAGAAGCTGATTGTTCCTCGGAAATAGCGGTCAAATCCTCAATTCTTTGTGTTATTTGATTAACTTGTTTTGAAATAGTGATGAATTGAGAATTGATTTTTTGTATTTGAGAATTTGTATTAGAAATTTCATTGTAGGTTGTTTTAACAGAACCTGAAACATTTAGAACCCCATTTTTAATATCATTTAAAATATTTTCTATTTGTGACGTGGCAGCTCTTGATTCTTCGGCAAGATTTCTTATTTCTTCAGCAACTACAGCAAATCCTCTACCTGCTTCTCCTGCTCTTGCTGCTTCAATAGCAGCATTTAGCGCTAAAAGATTTGTTTGTTCTGTTATGTTATCAATTGTGTTTACTATTTCTCCAATATTTCTAACCTTTCCAGATAATTCTTCAGATATTTTTTCTGTCTTTTCGGCACTATCAGAAATATTTTTAAATGAATTTACGATTTCTCGAATTGTTTTTGATCCTTCTTCAGATGCATTGATTGTATTGTTGGCTGATTCTAAAAGTTCTTGAGAGGCTTGAGAAACATTCTGAGCACCTGCGGCAATTTCTTGAACACTTGAGGTCACTTCTTCTAAAGAAGAAGCAACATTTTCTGATCTTTGCTTAAGATTTGATGCATTAGCGAAAAGTTCTTCACTCGTTGCGTTCCATTCTTGCGAAACAGACGATAAATCCATAGAAGCACTTTTAATATTTGATGCATATGTTACTGTTTTTTCAACTAAGGTTTTTAAATTTTTTTGCATTTCCTTTAGCGAATTAGACATAATCGCAAATTCATCTTTGCCTTCTAAAGCAAAATCAACATTTATATTACCTTTACCAAATGCTTCTATCGAATTAGAGAGCTTCTTAACAGAATTTGTAGTATTTCTCATGATAAGTTCTGAAATGAGTAAAACAACAGCAATAACGACTATCATGAATATGTATAATAAAATTAAAAAGTTGTTTTTAGTTTCTTGTTCTAATTCAATCATAGTTTGAGCAAAGAGTTCAGATAATTCACCCATTTGATTGACTGATTCTCTTGAGGTATCAAAGAAAGTATTGGTTTGTAAGGACCTTTCAAATAAAGCACTTGAATCAATGTTAGCCCTTTTTGCTTGGGAAATCTCATTTCTTGACTGATTTATCCATTTTGTAAATTCACTACTAAAAAGTTTATAATTTTGGTCAAAAGTCATACTCGAATCAGGATGTTTTAGATCAACTATTAAATCTGCTATTTTTTTATCAGAATAAAACAAATTGCTTGCCTGGTTGATTCTGTCAAAAGTTTGTTGGATATTTTCTTCAAAATCTTTTTCATATTGTTCGATTAATTTTTGATTGCCAATATTCATTAAAATTTGATTCTTTGCCAACATTGCTTGGTACATATCTCTATCAGCATTAAGAATTAAGTTCTGAGTGTGAAAAGAGGTATCGTATAGATATAATTTCATTTCATCAAAAAGACTATTCAATTGATTAGCTCCTAAAATTACAATTAAAACAATAGCTGCTAAGGAAATGCTTAAATTAAACAAAAGTTTTGCTCTCAATTTCCAATTTTTAAACATAATTCACCCCTGATTAAAATATATTTACTCACTTTAGAAATTTTAAAACTTAAAATTTTATAAAAATAATTTCATAATTCTAACTGTGAATTTTTTAACTTTTTTGCTAAGTGCAATAAAGAATATACCGCAACTTGCCTTCGTCTTTGGCGAATCCCCCTCCTTTTACCTTAGAAATGTGGTCCACTTTGGATTCAGTAGTACCTAAGAATGTATTGATAGTTATTATGAAAAAATTTACAAATAATAATCGAAATACTTTTGTATATTAACTTTGTTGAAATACATCATCTTTTATTATACCATATTCGTCAAAACTACTTTTAATAGTAAAAATAATGGTAAGTGTGACAGAGAGTGAAACTGACAAAAGTATGGCCAACATAATAGCTATCTGATATTTTATAGCAGTTTGAGGGTTAGCTCCGCCAAGAATTTGTCCTGTCATCATTCCAGGTAGATAAACAATCCCGATGGTAGCCATGCTTGCTATAGTTGGTTTTAATGCAGAGATTACAGAGTTTCTAAAATATGGCATAGCTGCCTCATAAATTGTGGCTCCATTACCTAAGTTAAAAAGATATCGTTCTTTGTTCCTCTTTATATCTTTGTAAAAGTTACCAATCCCTATTATATTTCCTGTTAAAGAATTTCCGAGTAACATTCCACCTATTACTATAAAATATCTTGCTTCAAATACATTTGAAAGACGTAAAATAACGTAATTAAAGTATAACAAAACAATAAAAGAAGTTATTAACAAAGCTGAGAAAACTGGAATTACAAATTTTTTCATTTTTAATTTGCTTGTTTGAATCACTCTAATTGTTGCAAATAGTATCATAAAAATAATCCATCCGATATTTATCCAAATGTTGTTTATTTCAAATAAAAAGGCTAAGATTAAAGACATTATAAAAAGTTGAACCGTCATTCTTAAAACAGATATTAAGCTATCTTTAATTATTTTAAGGTTAAATACATAACTCAAAATAACTGGGTATAATAACATTAAAAAAGCCATTGCTAAAGAAAATATTGAAATATCATTAGTATCCAATTTTTTTATCCTCCATCTTTACAATATTCATTCTATCAGTATTTATCCATTCTTGATCATGAGAAATAGAAACGACAGTCCATTCTTTTTTATTTACAAAATATTGTATTACTTTTATCTTCATTTCTCTATCTAAAGAAGAAGTAACTTCATCAAGCAAATATATCTTTTTATTTAAAAAAGTGAAAATTGAAATTAAAACTCTTTGTTTCTCTCCTCCCGAAAGTGTTCCAAAATCTTTTTTTAAAATATTTTCGTCGAGTTCGAAAAAATTTAAGAGTTCTATTATCTTTTCTTTTTCAAAAATAATATTTTGATTTACCTTAAGACCTAGTATATATTTTATTATTTCTTCAACGGTTCCGTCGGCAATATCAATATTTTGTCCTATATATGCGGTATTTTTTCTAAGTTGCCAAACATTTTTGCTATTTAATTTTTGATTGTTATAATATATTTGGCCTTCATCTGGTGTTATGAATCCTAAAATAAGCTTTATAATTGTTGTTTTTCCTATTCCTGATTTTCCATATATAAGTGTTTTACTACCTCCTTCTATTTTAAGTGTGAAGTTTTTAATTATGTACGATCCGTCAAATTTTTTAGAAACATTTTCGAATACAATCATAAAACACCTCTTTATAAATTTCAAGTTTCAAAAGTACATTTTAACTAAAATATTTACAATGAATTCTTTATATTTTGATTTTTTAATAGAAATAGATATTTAAAAATTAGTAAATTCCTAAATTCTCAACATGAACTTTCTCCAAAAGTTTTAATACATCTTTTTTATGGCATAATTCTGTTCCTGGAGTCATGACTGAAGCATTTCCTGAAGCATTAGCCCATTTAAAAGCTTCTTCAATTGATGCTCCTTGTTCTCTTTTAAGAACATATGCAGCAAGAAATGAGTCTCCTGATCCAACAGCACTCTTAACAGGGACTTGAACAGAAGAAGCATATAATACGATTTCTTTTGAAATAAGCAAAGCTCCTTGAGATCCTAACGTTAACAAAATTTCTTTGAGACCATATTTTTCAATAATTTTTATACCATATTCGGAAAGTTTTTTCTTATTATTTGCATCTATATTTTTCTCTAAGATCCTTTGAAACTCATACAAATTTGGTTTAATGCAATCAGGAGATGAGGCAATTCCTGTTTTCAAATTATCTCCATCTGAATCGAAATAAATTAATGTATTTTTTGTTTTTAAAAATGAAATAAGATCCGCGTAAAAAGTCGTGGGTACCCCTTGAGGCAAACTTCCTGATATAACAACTGTATCATTATCACGAATTAAAAGTTTTAATGTTTCATATAATTGATTTAAATCGGATTTAGAAATTTTTGGTCCGGGTAGACTTAACCTATACTGAACCTTTTTCTCTTGCAGGATAGTATTCATTCTTGTTTCTTTTGTGGTTCTAACAGCTGTATATATTACTCCTTCTTTATCTAACATTTCTTCTATTTTTCTTCCATTATCTCCCCCTAAAAAAGAGATAGCCACAGAATTTCCATCAAGTTCTTTAATTACCCTTGAAACATCGATACCTTTACCTGCAGGATAATCTTTTGTGACTTTTACACGTGTCGTATCTTCTAATAATAGTTTATCAATGTAAAGATATCTATCTAAACATGGATTGACAGTAATAGTGAATATCATGCAATTCATCCTTTCTTAAATTAATTTTTTGTTTTTTAATATGATTTATGGAACATCGTGTCCCAAGGCAGCTTCATATATTTTGAACCATAGTTCTCTTGGCATTTTTATATTTAAAGCATTAACAGCGTTTTTAAGCCTTTCTATTTTCCCACTTCCAGATATTGGAATAGCTCCCATAGGATGATTCAATAACCACGCATATATCACCGTATCAATTTCAACTACATTCATCTCAGAAGACACCTCTTTCAAGGCAGATAATATCTTCACGCTTTTTTCGTTTGAAGCATCAAATATTTTTCCTCCCGCTAAGGGAGACCAGATCATTGGATTAATATTTTTTTCCAATAAAAAGTAGGTATTATCATTTTGAATATGATCTAAATTGTAAGGAGAGAGTTCTATCTGGTTTGTTACAAGTGAAAGGCTAAATTTTGATTGTAATGTGTTGAACTGTTGCATAGTAAAATTTGATACACCGAAGTATAGTACTTTTCCTTGTTTGTATAATTCTAAAAAGGCTTCAACAATTTCGGTGGGGTCCATTAAAGGATCGGGACGATGTATCAAAAGTAAATCTATATGATCGGTATGCAAATTATTCAAAGATCTATCTACAGATTCTAATATATGAGATTTTGTTGTATCATAATAATGAATTCTTTTTTTCTCTTTATCAGGAAGGATAATGCCAGTTTTTGTAACAATTTGTATTTTGTTTCTTAAAGAAGGATTTATTTTTAAAACTTCGCCGAATAGAGATTCACAAGTATAATTTCCGTATATATCTGCGTGATCAAAAGTTGTTACTCCCAAATCTATCGCTTTGAGAAGGAAGTTTTCTGCTTCTTTAGTTGAAAAATCCCATTGTTTTAATCTCATCATTCCTTGAACTATTCTTGAAAATTCTAACCCACTGTTAGAGACGTTTATTCTCATGATTTAGCCTCGCTTTTTAAATTTAGGAACCTTTAAAATTTTAAAATATATTTTTGTGAGCGGAACCTTTTAAGCTGTTTATTACTTATATTCAATAAAAGTATCGATCTAAAATATTTACTAAAAATAAGAGACGCACACTTATGCGTCTCCCATGTATTGACACCTGACAATCCTGCAAAAATAGAAAGGAGGTTTACAATACGATTATTGTATCTGATAACTTTTACTTACTTAATAAAATTTTATCATAAAAAATTACAAATGTCAAGCTTTTTTAAAAAGTTAAATATAATGAAACAACATTGATAAATCTTTTTTAAGAAAATGATTAATCTATATCTTTTTTTAGACGATATTTTAATAGTAAGCAATTTAGAGATGAGATTTTTTTAAAAATTAGCTTTTGAATTTATAACGGGTCCAGGGCGGAGCCCCGCTGCTCTTCTCTGCTACAAGTAGAGCAAGTAGCGAACACATTAGAAAAATTCATAGTTAGTAAGAATTATAACTATAGAGGTATTCTAAAAAAATTAAAATTCAAAACATTTATATACTTTGAGTTTTAAAATTTCTAAAGTGAGTTTTTTAATAGAAAAGAGAGGCGATAATTTTGAAAATAGAAAACTATGATATACAAATGAATGCAAATCGTTTGTTTTTCTCGAAACAAACAAAAGAGGAAAAGCTGCTGTATTGGAGAGGGGAAAGACCACAACAACAAGAAAATGAGAATAAAGTGGATCTGCAAAAAATTAGGCAGAAACTTAAAAACGATATAAAAGTTCTTATAGAAGATATGAAAAGTATGTATAAGCAAGTAGATGGTAAACATGTTGAAGAAATAGATCTTGATGAAATAGATATAGATGCTAAAGAAAAGTTAAAGCTCAAATTGTTACAACAAATGCTTGAAAAATTGACCGGTAAAAAGATAAATTTCTCGTTTATAAAAGATATGGAAAAACTTAAGAAGAGTATTGAAAGTATAGAGGCTAAGGCATCTGAAATTAAAAAACAGTTTTTCAAAAAAGATCAGCCTCAAGCTCAGGGGTATAGTTGGGGACTTGAATATGATTCTTTGATTGAAAGGTTGGAATACGAAAAAGTAGAATATTCTGCGATAGGAATAGTAAAAACTTCTGATGGAAAAGAAATAAATATTGCTATTTCTCTTTTAATGGAAAGAAGTATGTTAGAAAAAGAATTGTTTAGTCTTAGAATGGGGGATGCGGTGGATCCTTTAGTTATTAATTTTGAGGGTACTGCAGCAGAATTAACAGAAAGAAAATTTGATTTTGATCTTAATGCAGATGGTATTAACGAGTTAATCAATTTTGTTGGGAAGGGCAGTGGGTTTTTGGTATTAGATAAGAATAGTGATGGAAAGATCAATGATGGAAAGGAATTATTTGGACCTCAAACTGGTAATGGATTTGAAGAATTAGCTAAATACGATGAGGACAAAAATGGATGGATAGATGAAAATGACAGTATTTTCAATGATTTGAAGTTGTGGGTGAAAACCATCGAAGGAGAAGATGTATTATTGTCTCTGAAAGATAAAGAGATTGGAGCAATTTATTTAGGTAGTGTTAGTTCTGAATTTTCAATAAAAAGATCTATAGATGATGTTCTTGGCGTTATTAGAAATACGGGCATATTTTTGAAAGAATATGGTGGAGTCGGAATAATACAACATCTTGACTTATATGTTTAAAAACTTCTAAAAAATAATTAAATATTGTAAATAGCACCCATTTTGGGTGTTATTTTCTATTTTGCATAAAAATTCTGTTTATTTTAGTGTTATTTTTCTTAAAAGTATGGATGGTTTCAAGTTTGAAATATTTTGTTTAATAATGGATGTTATAATTTTAAAATTAGCATATGTTTTTGGTAAGTGCATTATAAAGTAAAGATTTTGAAAAATAAGCTTTGAAGTTTTGAATTTATGTTGAATCTATGGAGGGTAAAACAAAATGAAAGTAAGTATAATTGGAATTGGTAAAGTGGGTTCAAGTGTAGCGTTTTCACTATTAAATAAAGCAATAACAGATGAATTAGTTTTGATAGATAGGAACAAAATTCTTGCTGAAGGAGAAGCTTTAGATCTTTTACACGCAAGTGCTTTTCATAAAAGAATGGTTATTAGAAGTGGGGAATATGAAGATATTCAGGGAAGTGACATTATAATTGTTACTGCTGGTGCGGCACAAAAAATAGGTGAAACAAGACTTGATTTAGCTTTGAAAAATGCACAGATAATAAAAGAAATATCGGAAAATATTAAAAAATATGCACCAAATAGTATCGTAATAAACATAACAAATCCTGTAGATGTTATGAGTTATGTTGTGTGGAAGGTAACTGGATTTGATTCTAATAGGGTTTTCGGTACAGGAACAATTTTGGATACAGCAAGATTAAGAGCGTTAATTGGAAGTAGTTGTGGAGTTTCTCCAATGAGCATACATGCCTATATCATTGGAGAGCATGGCGATTCTGAGTTAGCAGTATGGAGTTCAGCTATGATCGGGGGAGTTCCAATAAATAAATTCTGTGAAAAATGCCCATTGGATCAGAATTGTATAAGAGACTTAGATGAAATATTTGAAGAGGTTAAAAATTCTGCTTATACAATAATTGAAAAAAAAGGTGCTACAAATTATGGTATTGCAGCAGCCACAGCAGCATTAGTTGATACTATAGCAAAGAATGAAGGCAGAGTTTACACTACAACTGTATTATTAGATGATTTATACATTGGATATCCTACGATAATAAACAAAGACGGTGTAGAAAGAGTTGTTAATATTTCATTAAGTGAAGAAGAAAATGAGAAGTTTGAAATTTCAAAAAATATAATTCGAGAGTATATAAAAAAGATAGAATCTCAAATTTTTGGAGGATAAATATGAAAATAATAGATTTAAATTTTAAGAGAGTTAGGATAAAACTATTAAAACCTTTTGTTATATCAAGGGGAATTAGTCAGTACTGTGATTCCGTAATTCTCAAAATAAAAACTGATGTAGGATATTACGGATACGGAGAAGCAACTCCATCAAAGTCGGTTACCGGTGAAACTATCGAATCAGTTTTGATAACTCTTGAGTTTTTTAAAGAATTAGTAATGGGAGAAGATCCTTTAGCGATCGAAAGGGTTCATGATATTATGGATAAAGCAATTATTGGAAATACTGCGGCTAAGGCAGCAATAGATATTGCACTTTATGATATTAAGGGAAAGGTTATGAGCGTTCCATTGTATAAAGTGTTGGGGGGATTTGACAACAAAGTTCAAACAGATATTACTATTGGAATAGGAACTCCAAAAGAAATGGCGCAAGAAGCTAAAGAAAGAGTTGAACAGGGATTTAAAATTTTAAAAATAAAGACAGGGAGAGATTCTAAAGAAGACATAGAAGCTGTTAAGTTAATAAGGGAAACTGTTGGTAATGATATAAAACTTAAAATAGATGCAAATCAAGGATGGAGTGTTAGTGATACAATAAAGGTTGCAAAAGCTGTAGAAAAATATGATATTGAGGTGATAGAACAACCTTTAGCCTATTGGGATTTGGAAGGATTAGCATTTTTAAGGAATAAAATAAATATTAAGATAATGCCAGACGAGACGGTGCATAATTCGCATGATGCTTTGAAAATTATAAAAGAAAAAGCTGCAGATATGATTAATATTAAATTAATGAAAAGCGGCGGTCTTTATGAAGCGGAAAAAATAAATGCTGTTGCTGAATCAGGTGGTATAAATTGCATGCTTGGGTGTATGGTTGAAACAAAAATAGCTTTAACAGCAGCAGCAAGTTTAGTTGCAGCTAAGAAAAATATTGTTGCAGCTGATTTAGACTCCTTTTTATATTACGAAGAACCAGATTTTATAAAAGGTGGATTTGAAAAAGAAGCAGATATTATCAAGTTATTAGATAAACCTGGCTTAGGTATCGAAGTTGATTTATAATTCATAATCTTAGATATATTCTTTTTTAAGAATTTCTGCCTTACAGTTTTTAAAGTTTAATTTCCTTTTAAAGCGGTAGATATGGCTTTTCAAATAAATAATAAAAATATATAACTAAAAATACCATTTCACAGAAAAATTATCACCGCTGATTCTTTTGAATAGGTCTTCATATTTGTAAAGGCCAGATGGCTTTATAACCTCGTTTATTAAAAATTCCCCAAATTCCTTAGGTTTTTCGGAAACACTTTTTATGCTTTGCTTTTGGCAAAAAACTTTTTTCAACATTTCGGCAGTAACGTCTCCCATAAAATAGTTGTGCATGTATATTGGGTGGGTAGTGTAATGAATTCTATACCCGAACGGTGGTTCTTCGACAGTAGGTGTATCTCCAAATAATTCTGAGTGCACTTTAAAGTAGAGAGTATAAATGTCCTCTAATGATTTAATGTTGTTTCTATAAAGTTCATGATCAAAAAAGATATTCCCTACAAATCTTATATAATTCAATTTTTCGTATTCTTC
Source organism: Petrotoga sp. 9PWA.NaAc.5.4 (assembly GCF_002895485.1). Classification (NCBI taxonomy): domain Bacteria; kingdom Thermotogati; phylum Thermotogota; class Thermotogae; order Petrotogales; family Petrotogaceae; genus Petrotoga; species Petrotoga sp. 9PWA.NaAc.5.4. Next base: position 70,620 of record NZ_AZRK01000001.1, on the reverse strand, counting down.
AATATTTTTGAATTCTTCTTCAACATTATTTTCAAAAAAGTTTTCGTAGAAAAGCTTATCATATATAAAACCACCAAATAGGTTTGCTATGCCTTCGGTTATTATTCCGCTTATCCCAAAATTCAATATTGTTTCGTTAGGGTCCTGTAAAAATGAATGAACTGCATGGCCACTTTCATGTAATAATGTTCTGTATTCGTTGTATTGATTTTTTACGTTGGCAAGAATTCTGGAGTCTTTTCCTTTTTCTATTGTGAAGTTGTATCCCCACTCAGATTTCGATTTTCTTGGGAAAATGTCGTAGACTATGTTAAAATTGTCTAAATTAAATCCGAACTTAGAGAAGAAGTTTCTTAAAGTAATGTAATATTCTGACATATCTACTTTTGTTCTTAATGATGGTGAAATTTTAGTTTTCACGTAACTTTCATCCCAAGGTTCTAATTTTTCTGATTTTAAATATTTCTGAGCATATTCTATTCGCTTGTTATTTAAGGATTGGATATGATCTCTTAACTCACCTTTCCAATTATCAAATATATTTGGGTTTAGTTCTTCTCTTTTAAGCATGTAATCAATAAAATCTTTTGATCCATCAACTTTTGCCAATTCTTTTCTTAAATCGATTAGTTCTATGAAGCCATTTTCTATTAAAGCAAGATTTATTTGATTACGTATAAAATAAACTTTCCTTCTTATATTTCTATTTTCTTCGTTGTTAAGTATTTGATCTATTTCTACAGAAGTTATCTCTTTGCCGTTATATTTAAATCTAAAAGTATTTAAAATTTTTGAAAGTTCTGTCGTTTTTTTGTGTATCTTCAGATTCAATTCATTTATCTCTTTTCTCTTATGATAAGGTTCAAAAGTGTTATAGGCTATTTCTAACTTTCTTTTGTTAATTGGATCCAATTCCTTTTCTCTGTAATCACAAATTATATTAAAATTGTTTTCATCTTCTAAGAAACTTGTAATTTTTCTGTAAGCTTCATCAATACCAAAATCAAAACCAGTGGTATATTGTGTCCATCCTAATTTACTTGCTTGTATCTGGAGTTTTTGTAGGTCTTGAAACAATTTGTTAACAGGTTGAATATTCATAATTTTAATCTCCTCTTTCTAACTTTAAAGCCGTCTCACATAACTTCAGCTTATTTTCTGGAATTGATTTTTTCTAAAAAAACAAAAATTTTATATGGTGTTACAACATTTCTAAAGTTGAAAATTCAACTGGAAACTTAATAGCTTTACCCTCACGCGACGACTTATATATTCCTAATACTGCTTCAACGGCTTTTTTCCCTTCTTCACCATTTATATATGGTTCTTGATCTTTTACAATAGTTTCATAAAAGTTTCTGTATAGCGGAACATGACCACTACCATATACAGTATCTGGATCAGGTAAGTTCTGAAATGGATGACCATCTTCACCTTCAAATCGCCAATACTTTATTTTATTTACAGCTAATCCTCCTATAACGACTGTACCTCTTTCTCCAAATATCGAAAGAGTTTCTTCTAAATTTTTTGGATATATGTTAGATGTACCTTCAATTATACCTACTGAACCATTTTTGAATTTTATGATAGCTCCACCAAAGTCCTCAGCTTCAATATAGGGATGAGTGAAATTTTTTATTACTCCATAAACTTCTTCTATTTCAGATCCCATGTTCCAAATTAACAAGTCAATATTATGAGTACATTGATTCATCAAGGTTCCGCCATCATATTTCCATGTGCCTCTCCAAGGTGCTTGTTGGTAATATTCTTTATTTCTATTCCATCTTATGGAAGCTACACCATGCAAGATTTTGCCAAAAGCGTTGTTTTCTATCTTTCTCCTTAATTCTTGAATAGGTGGATTGAATCTATTTTGAAAACATACTCCGAGTTTTAAATTTTTATTTTTAGCAAGTTTTATCATTTCATCCGCATGAAATGTAGATAACGCCATTGGTTTTTCAACAAGGACATGCTTATTATTTTGTAAAGCCTCTATCGTAATTTCATAATGATTTCCACTTTCTGTAGCAATCGCAACAGCGTCTATATCGTCTCTTTTTAATAGAGTTTTGTAATCTGTGTATATTTCAGGTTTTTTTAAATTTATTTCTGTAATCTTCTGAGCAAATATTTCTGCTCTCTCACTAACTATATCACAAACTGCTACATTTTCTATAATATCTGAATTTTTGATAATAGCTTCTGTATGCTTTTTTTGAGCAATTCTTCCGCAACCTATTACTCCCAGTCTAAGCATAATTACACCACCTATAAATGTAATAAATACTATAATAATATAACTTTATTTGGATAATTGTTTCTTAATCCTTTAGTGATATTTTTTGTATCGAAAACAAGTTTGGCATTTTTTAAAACAAAATCATAGTCTACTTTCTTATGTCCCGTGGTTATTACAACGATATCTGCTTCTTTCAAGTCTTCTTCTGTCAGTGGAACTGTATTATAGATCTTATCTTTTAAAGTAAATGTATGGACATATGGATCATGAATTTTAACATCTGCCTTTTTATTTTCCAAATGTTCTAAAACTTTTAAGGCGGGAGATTCTCTCATATCGTCAATATCACCTTTGTAGGCAATACCTAACATTAATATCTTTGCACCATTCATACATTTCTTGTCTTCATTTAGTACATCCATCATTCTCTCAACAACATATTCTGGCATATAATCATTTATTTCACCGGCAAGTTCTATAAGTCTTGTATGATAATCGTATTCTCTTGCTTTATAAGTTAAATAAAAAGGATCGATAGGTATACAATGACCGCCTACTCCTGGTCCTGGATAAAAAGGCATAAATCCGAAGGGTTTTGTAGCAGCTGCATCTATAACTTGCCAAATATTAATTCCCATCTTTTTTGCTACTATAGCCATTTCATTTATGAAAGCAATATTAACTATTCTAAAAGAATTTTCTAATATCTTTGACATTTCTGCCTCTTTTGGAGAAGAAACGACAAAAACCTCTGCATTTAATACCCTTTGATATAGTTCTTTCGCATGTAAAGAACATTTTTCTGTTACCCCTCCAACTACCTTGGGAGTATTTTTTGTTTTGTATATTAAGTTTCCCGGATCTACTCTTTCTGGACTGAAGGCTAAGTAGAAATCTTGTCCTACTTTAAAACCTCTTTCTTCTAAAATAGGAAGAACAACTTCTTCGGTTGTTCCAGGGTAAGTGGTACTTTCTAATACAACAAGGGTATCTTTTTTCATCCTTTTAGTTACTTCTTTTGTTGAGTTTATAACAAAACTCAAATCAGGTTGTTTGAATTTATCCAAAGGTGTCGGCACACATAGCGCAATAGTGTCGCATTCACTTATTCTATTGTAATCACTCGTAGCACTTAATTTTTTATTTTTTACTAAGTCTTCTAACTCAGTAGTAACAACGTCACCTATATAATTGATTCCTTTGTTGACTTTATCTACCTTTTCTTGTTGAATGTCAAATCCTAAAACCTCATAACCTGCTTTTGCTTTTTCAACCGCAAGAGGTAAACCAACATAACCTAAACCTATTACACCTATTTTTGCTGTTTTATCTTGTATTTTGTCTAATAATGCCATTTTAATTCCTCCTCTTTTTGTCTTAATACCATTTTTAAAAATTTTAAAACGCCTTAAACCCACTTTAAATTCAAAACTTATTTTTAAGAAATCTTTGTTCTGAAGTTATTGAACTTTGGGACAAATTGGTCAACTTTATATATGTTAAACTTAAATTATCAATGATTTTTATAAAATTTTTTTATTATTTCGGCAAGATATTGTTGTTCTTTTTTCATTAATTCTGGAAACATAGGTAAAGCTAACGTGTTTTTACTAGCTTGCTCCGTTACAGGAAAATCTCCTTGCTTATAACCTAAATTTTTAAAGCATTTTTGCATATGTAATCCTAATGGATAATAAATACTTGTTCCTATACCATGTTCTTTTAAAAAATTTGCTAATTTATCTCTTTCTGTCGAGTTTTTCAAAGTAATGACATATTGATGATATACATGAGTTCTATCATCAAAATATTCTGGAAAATCTAAGTATTTATATAACTTTTTTTCTTCAAATAGATCTTTGTAATTTTTTGCTTTTTTTATTCTTTTTTCTATGTAATTATCTAATTCTTTAAGTTTTATTCGAAGTATAGCAGCCTGGACTTCATCTAATCGTGAATTAACTCCAATTTCATCATGAAAATATTTTTTTGTGGCTCCATGAACCCTTAATTTTCTTACTCTATCTGCCAATCTATCATTGTTTGTTACTATTAAACCTCCGTCTCCATATGCTCCAAGATTTTTTGTAGGAAAGAATGAATAAATTCCTAAATCTCCCACCGTTCCGCTGAACTTTTTTTCTGAAGTGTTATAATACCAAACAGAACCTAAGGATTGCGCAGCATCTTCTATAATGTAAACTTTATACTTTTTACTTATGTTTTCTAATCTTTCTAAATCTACTGTCTTACCAAAAAGATGAACAGGAATAACAGCTTTTATCTTTTCTTTTTTAGGGTGAGTTTGAAGAACATTTTCCACTTCGTTCAAGTTTATGTTGTAATATTTTTCTTCGACATCAACGAAAATAGGAGTAGCCCCGTTTAAAACTATAGAACTTGCTGTTGCAAAGAATGTATATGGTGTAGTTATTACATAATCACCTTCATGTATGTCCAAAGCATGAACGGAAATTCTCAAGGCGTCAGAACCATTTGCTACCCCTACAGCATGTTTAACGTTCAAATATTTAGCTATTTCCATTTCAAAAGCTTTAACGTTGCTACCCATAATCACATTTCCAGAAGTGAATACTGCATCCATTTTTTTAAGTACATCTTTTCTCAACTTTTCATACTGTCTCGTAAGATCGAAGAGAGGAACTTCCATTTTATTTTTATCTTTCATATAGGAGACTCTCCTTTCGTAAAGAAATATTACCTTCTTCATCTATTTTGAAAACATAGAGTTTTTCTAATTTTTTTTCTTGAGCTTTTGATAAAAGTATCTCTGATTGTCTAAATGAAGCAATGATCAAAGCATCATATTTAAGTTCGTTAGCTTTTTCTGGACTGTATATATCTATTCCTTGAAGTTTTTCTCCTTGTTTAAATGCTGAATCGTCTAAAAAACCAATTACATTAATATTTTCACTTTTTAAAACTTTCAGTACTATTCCACCTACTACACCGGCTCCATAAAGTAATATATTTCTAAGTTTATCTTTTTTCAAAGTTTGTAGGACCTTTTTGAAAGAATCTTTAGTTTCGGAATATAATTCAGAGACTTCATCAACAAAACTTACCAATAGAAATTGTAATCTTTTTTTACCAGCTTGGGTTATTTCATATGTCATATTTCTTCTATTTTCTCCAGTTTTTAAAATGTATCCATTTTCTTCAAAGACTTTCAAATATTTGTTTATCATGGAAGGAACTATTCCAACATTTTTAGCCATAACGTCTTGTGAAATATTTCCTTCTTGAGATATTAGCTTTAATATCATCATTTCTCTAAAATTAGGAGAAGGATTAAAAAATGTGTATTTTTGAAAATTTAGGATGGTAAATCACCTCAATTCAATACTTTTATTCATTCATTAAGTGAATAATAAAATTATAACATTTATTTATTTCAAAGTCAAATTTAAGTAATACAAAATAAAAAGACGCTCTATTGAGCGTCTACAAAGTTTTTTATAATTATTTAATCACCCAAAAATTTTTTTGGCTAATTCTGCGACTCTTTTACCTTGATGTCTTGCAAGTTCAAGTTCTAATTGGGTTGGTCTGCTTTCATCTCCGAATATGGCAACTGACGAAGCTCCATATGGAGTTCCACCATGAATATTAGAAGTATCTGATAAACCTGGTTCTGTAAAAGGGAGCCCAACTATTATCATTCCATGATGGAGTAATGTTGTATGAAAACTTAAAATGGTAGATTCTTGTCCACCGTGTTGGGTACTCGTTGCGGTAAAAACACTTCCTATTTTTCCTACTAATGCACCCGTGTTCCATAGACTCCCTGTGGTATCAAGAAACTCTCGCATTTGACCTGCCATCATTCCAAATCTTGTAGGAGTACCAAAAATTATCGCATCGGCCTGCGCGAGTGAATCTAAAGTTGCAATTGGTATATGACTGAAGACTTCTTGAGCCTTTTTAGCTCCGGATTTTATCAAAATATCTTCAGGTATTGTTTCTGGCACTTTATATATTTTAACTTCCGTTGTCTCTACTTCTCTTGCACCTTGAGCTTCAGCTTCCGCCATTTTGTAAATATGGCCATACATACTATAAAAAATGATGTTTACTTTAGCCATAAGTATCCTCCTTTAATATGACAAATTTTATCGTATTTATTATAACAGTAATATATTAAAAATATTTGAATGATATAATTTTTATATATTAATTTTTTTTTGAATAGATGGAATAAAACTAAAGATTATATAGGGACTTTAGGAATGAAGATTTTCAGAAAATAAGCTTTTGAATTTAAAATGGGTCCAGGGCGGAGCCCTCCTTTCTGTCTTGGTACAAATACCAAAAATTTGCAATTGTTAATTCGTTTTTGAATTTATAACGGGTCCAGGGTGGAGCCCTCCCCCTCTCTTTCACTACGCGTAGCGAAGAAGTTAAAGAAATTCATAGTTAGTAAGTATTAGAGTTATGGAGGTATTTTCGAAAAAATTTAAAACTAAAAGATTGGTAAAATTTAAGTTTTAGAATTTTTAAAGTAAGTGAAGGATTATATAGGAACTTTAGAAATGATAATTTTTCAGAAAATAAGCTTTTGAATTTAAAGTGGGTCCAGGGCGGAGCCCTCTCCCCCTTCCTTCGGTACAAGTACCGAAAAAGTTAAAAAAATTAAGAATTAGTAAAGATTAGAAGTGGGAAGGTATTTTGTAAAAGAATCAACGCTAAAGTATACATATAATAAGGATTTTGGAATTTCTAAAGTAAGTGAAGGATTATAATTCAGGAGGTACAAGAGATGAAAGCATTTTACTTTAAAAGTAAAGATTGTTCTGTATGTAAAGCTTTTTTACCAAGATTTTTAGAAATATGTGAAGAATACAATATTCCTTACGAAATTGTTGAAATCACTGAAAATCAAGAAAAAACAGCTCAACTTTTAGTATTCACAGTTCCAACCATTATTTTTTTGAATGAAGAAAACTATGAACTAATAAGATTTTCAGGGTATTTTGGAAGCTATGAGATCAAAAACTTTTTAGATAGATATTATTCAACTTACTAAACATTGTCCAAAAAAAGTTGAAAATAGGATTAAATTAGTTGCAGCAGATAAAGCAGAAATTGAACCTAAACTTAATGTAAGTGAAGGTGAACTTAATAATGTTGGATTTGATAGATAAGCAGTGAGGTATATCGTAGATCTTATAGTTTTATTTAAAGGTGACATCAGTATAGGGAAGAATTGTTCGGAATTTAACCTAAATGAGTTAGGAATAAGCAGAGAAAATGAATTATTTTGAGGTGATGAAATTGAAATGTACTGAGAATAAATTTATCTTAAATACAGTCACTGAAAATTTATTAAAAGATGTTTTAAATATTTATGATACCAATAGAGAATATTTTAAAATTTCAATGAATGAAAAACCTTCAATAGAAACTGTTATTGAAGATAAAAATGATATACCCCCAGACTCAAACTTACAAAATAAAAATTATAAGCTAATATCAATGAATGGGCAATATATTGGAATTATTGACTATATAATGAATTATCCAGATGAAGATGCAGTATATATAGGATTATTTATGATTCATGGAGATTTTCATAGACAGGGATATGGAAGAGCGTTCATTGAGGAGTTCATATCAAATATGAAAAGTAAAGGATACTTAAGGTTAAGGTTAGGTGTGTTAAAACAAAATAAAAATGGCTTTGAGTTTTGGACGAGAATGGGATTTAAAGTAGTAAAAGAAATATTTAGTACAATCCATCCCGAGAGGAAGTGGGAAATCAAGGTTATGGAAAAAACAATTTAAACAGGGAGAGAATATTAGGATAAGAAGGTTTTTATAAAAAATGAAGTAATAAAACATAAATATATATTTATCTATAGAATAATCTTTAAAAGAAAAATGGACATATCCTTTAATACAACCAAAGTTAATAGAAAAAACACAAACTGTTATTTTCAAGGATGCACCTTATCATATATAAGGCAATAAAGCTAAGATGTATGGTCTAATATTTTGAGGGGTGAGATTATATTGAAATACGAAGTTAGAAAAGCTCTAATGGAAGATGAAATGGCTAAGTTTTTAGATAAGGAAAGAAGAAAAAGGCAGTTTGAAAGATTTATTGAAAATGGAGAAATTATTTTAATTGGAATTTATAATAATGGTTAGAAAAAGATAATGCAATTCGTATACTTAGATACTCTAATAGACATCGGGACATTCCAATAGATGATTCGGCTCTAGTAGAAGAAGCTATTTACTTCTATAAAAAAGGACAAGCAGATATAATTGATTATTGTATAAAAAAGCATCCTCATCTTAAGTCCAGTATAACCATCTGTCTCACTGTCATATTGGTTTTATATTAAATTTAATAATAGCACCTTTTAGTTTATTGTTCTCAGCTTTAATATGTCCTCCATGCTTTTCTACGATGGTTTTAGCTATGTACATTGCCTAGACCAGAATGTTCTGTGGTAAATGAACGGGATTTGTCCCCCTTATAAAATTTATTGAAGATATTTTGTAGGTCCTCATTACTAAATCCCTTTCCCGTATCTATAATGGAAAATTTTATTTCTTCATCATTACATAGGATATTTAGTTTTATATATCCTCTTTTTTTGTGTATCTAATGCTGTTGGATATACAATTATCCAATATTTGCTCTGAGGACTTCATATCAAATCTAGCTATAAAGGTTTTTTCCATAGAATCTATAATATCTATTTTAAAATCTATTCCCTTTTCTTTAATTTTAAAAATTCTGCAATATTAATTTCTATAGGTTCTAAAATAAAAGTAGGATTTTCAATATTGGATATTTTATTCATGTCGTCTAATAGGATTAAGGCTCTCTCGTTATTCCTTTTAATGACTTTTATATAATCTTTTAATTTTTCCTCCTTAACCGTTCCGTCTATTATTGCTTCGGAATAAGTGCTTATGATGGTAAGAGGTGTCTTTAAATCATTGGCAATATTTGATATATTTTCTTGTCTCTTTTCTTCCAAATCCCATTGTTTTATAAGAGAATCTTTAAGGTTTATCCTCATGTCTTCAAAGGCATTGCAGAGTTTTGTAAACTCGTTATTTTCATCATATTTGATGGTAAAGTTTAGGTCTTGGTTTTTGATTTTATCTGATGCATCTAGTAGAATATTTACTGGCTTGTTTATGTTCTTACTCAATTTTTTAGCATATATAAGAGTAAATATTATTATAAATATAAAGGGCAAAAACATCATGGAATTATATAATAGGGATAGGATATTAGTATGAGTTTTTTGTGTGCTTATTAATCTATATCCCAATATGACAGCTCCTTTAACATTGCTATTTTCATCTAAAATAGGAATTATTCTAGTGAAAGACTTGCTACCAAAGGATTTAGTGGAGTTTATATTGTTAATTAAGTCTCTTTTATCTTCTATTATCTTTTTATCCAGCATTCCATATAATATATTTCCCTCTATGTCTAATACTTGAAATGTTTTATCCTATTCTTACAAAGGTTGGGAACCAAAAAACTTTAAAAGATTTATAGTTCAGGCTAATTCATGTCTTAATCATAATGCTTATGATGAATTAGATAAAATTAAATGTAATACTTTAGTAATAGGTAGGGATAGCGATAAAGTTGTGGAAAAAAAGCAAGTAAGGAAATGGCTGAAAGAATAAATAAAAGTAAATTGATTTTATATGAAGACCGTGGACATGGGGCATATGAAGAAGCTAGAGATTTTAACCAGCAAGCATTAAGATTTCTTATATCATAAGGGTTGTTAAATAAAATTAATCTTTAGATGTCAATGAAAATGAATGAATAGTATAATATGTATAAGAAAAGTTAAGAAAGTTGAAAACATTAGGGTTCTATCAACTAAAGTTTGAGGTTTAAGGAGATAAATGAAAGGTATGAACAGCATTTAAGGTATGTAAAGGAGTATTTTTCTATACATGTAGATGTACCACCTAACCCTCTTATAGCATTTAGATTTAAATATCAACATACTATGTGTGTGCTTGGATGGGCTAAAAAGTTATCAGAAAGAATAAAAGATGTTAATACAAATGCTTTATATATAGCAGTGGTTTTTCATGGAGGATATTCTGAAGGTAAAGAATTTCATGCTGAACGTGGAGCAAAAATTTTTTAGAAAGATATTTTAAGATTTTAAAGAAATAATAAATGAGAGAAGCTGCCATATTGGCAGCTTCTATTTTGGTTGAGTCAAAAAATTACCAGCATACTTCAAACCTTCTCTCATAGTTGGAATCCATACTCCCCAGTCATGACCACCGTCAACAATTCTTAGTTCAGCTGGTAAACCCGCATTTCTCATACTTTCATATAATTGAGTAGCATGAAGTTCGATAAAAAGTTCGTCGTCATCACCAGAGGCTATAAACATAGCAACTGGTTGACCTTTCATCAAATAGCTCATAAAAAGTGATGGATAGTTTAAAGATTTCCAAATATTTGGATCAAATGGATCTCCAAAAACGCCTGAAGTTATCGCAGCAGAATTTTTAGGTGGAACGGGATCGTAAACTGCCGGGCTCAGTAAAATTGCTACTGAAAATAACTCTGGATGAATCATAGAATATCTTAAGGCACCGTAACCTCCCATTGATTGCCCACCTATTACTCTTGCATCACGACTTTTAATAACTCTATATGTATCTTCTATGTACGGAATAAACTCTTGAAAAAACATACTTTCTATCTTTTCACGTCTGTCTACATACCAGTTATTTCCAGTTGCCGGCATAACTATTATGCTGGGAGGTAGTTCGCCATTTTCTATCAACTCATCTGCAATTTGATCGATCTTACCTTCATTAATCCATTGATACTGATTCCCACCTGAACCATGTAAAATGTAGATAATTGGATAATATAGATTAGATGAATCATAATTATCTGGCAAGTAAACTGAATATCCAACGTCTCTTCCTAATAAATTTGATCTAAAGAACTCGTATTTTATCGTACCTGAAAAAACAGTAACTGTTATCAAAGAAGAAATTAAAAATATAAACAAAAGTTTCTTTTCTTTCATCATTAGATACCTCCTCTTATAATAGTAATAATGTCTTTAGAAATTCCAAAATCCTTATTATATGTATGTTTTAGAATTGTTTTTTTACAAAATACCTCCTCAGTTCTAATCTTTACTAATTCTTAATTCTTTTAACTTTTTCGGTACTTGTACGGAGAGAGGGGAGAGGACTCCGCCCTGGACCCATTTTAAATTCAAAAGCTTATTTTTAAAAAATTTTCATTTCTAAAGTCCCTATAGATCTTTAATACTCACTTTAGAAATTCCAGAATCCTTATTATATATATTTTTTAGAATTGTTTTTTTACAAAATACTTCCTCAGTTCTAATTCTCACTAATTCTGAATTCTTTTAACTTTTTCGGTACTTGTACCGAAAGAGAGGGGAAGGGCTCCGCCCTGGACCTGATATAAATTCAAAACCTTATTTTCTGAAGATTATCATTTCTAAAGTACCTATGATAGTAAATTGAGAAACACATTATATATTCGCTTTAGAAATCATAAAAACTATCGTCACTAAAGTATCTATCTTATATTTTTACTATCTTTAAACTAAGTTTTTTATAGAGTATTAAAATGGTCTTAAATTATTATCCCTTTAATCCTGTAAAAGTTATCCCTTTTATAAAATATCTTTGAGTAAATAAAAATACTATTATTAGAGGTAAAATAACGATAACTGATCCTGCCATTTGCATGGCAATGTTTTCAGTATATTGTCCACCTAAAATCGAAATCGCTACGGGCAAAGTATACATACTTTCATCTGTGGCGATGATTAGTGGCCATAAAAAATTGTTCCAAGATCCTGTAAAGGTAAAGATTGTTATTGCAGCCATTGCAGGTTTGGCTAACGGCAAAATAACTCTAAAAAATATCCAGCCTTCATGAGCTCCATCCATCTTTGCTGCTTCGATTAATTCGTCAGGTATTCCACTTATGAATTGCCTCATAAAAAATATATTAAAAGCATTAGCAATTGCAGGTAATATCAATCCCCAGTATGTATTTAATAAATTGAGCTGAGTTAATAGCAAAAATATAGGTATCATTGTTATTTGGCCAGGTACCATTATCGTTCCTAATATGACTAAAAATAAAATATTTTTGTTTTTAAAATGGAATTTGGCAAACCCATAACCTGCCATTGTTGCAATTAAAACAGACAAAAATGTTGTAGATAGAGAAACTATTACTGAGTTTAAGAATGGTCTCCCAAAATTGACTTTCTGAAATAAATCTATATAATTTTGAAAAGTAGGACTTTTTGGGATCCATCTCGGAGGAAAAATAAATATCTCTCCAGGGCCTTTAAAGGATGTTGAAACCATCCAAATAAAAGGAATGACTGAAATTAATAACCAAATGATCAAAACTGCATGTACTATTATTTGTTCTATTGGTGAGATTTTTCTTTTTCTCATAAATATCAGCTCCTCAGTTTTTCACTTTAAACTTCAGACCTTCTTGCCCTCATTTGGATAAACGTTAAAGCAAATATCATCAAGAACAATACAAATGCTATAGAAGAAGCGTATCCTAATTTAAAGAATCTGAACCCTTGTCTATACAAATACAAAACTATAGATAAAGTTGAGTTTAATGGACCTCCTGCAGTTAACATATATGGTTCTTCAAATAATTGTAAATATCCTATAACCGTCATTACTGTTACAAAAAATATTGTAGGTCTTAAAGATGGAATGGTAACGTATAAAAATTGTTGAAATCTTGTAGCCCCATCTAATTCTGCAGCTTCATATAAATAATCTGGGATATTTTGTAAGCCTGCTGTAAAAAGAATTATGTTATATCCCACTGCTTTCCAAACTACCAGCATTATCACAGATGGCATAGCCCATACAGGATCACCTAACCAATTTGGACCTTGTATGCCAAATAAGCCTAAAAACCAATTAATTAATCCGTAATCTGGGTTCAGCATCCATGCCCATACTATAGCAATTGCAACAGTGTTTGTTATTGAGGGAAGATAAAAACTAACTTTAAAAAAGTTTTTTAAATAAGTTCCTTCTCTATTTATTAATGCAGCAAAACTTAATGAAAGAATAACTGTTAAAGGCATGGCTACTACCAACGCATATAATGTATTTAACAAGGCTCTCCAAAAAAGGGGATCTTTCATTAAATTTATATAATTTTCAAAACCGATAAAACTTGCATTACTCCAATCATACATTGCATAAACATCGAAATCAGTAAAACTGATAAAAAGAGAAACAAAAATTGGAATTACCATAAAAATTAATAAAAGGATTATAGGAGGTCCTATAAATGTTATTATAGCTCTTAATGGAGTTTTCATTTTATCACTCCTTCAAGGATTAGTTTATAAAAGCCCCTCCCCCTTGTTAGCAAGAGGGGCATGATAATTATTACTTCAATATCTTTTCAATATCTTTCTTTAAGTCTTTTGCCGCTTGTTCAGCTGTTTTTCTTGCATATATAGCTTCTTCGACTCTTCTATCCATCGATACTGAAATTTCTTGGAATTGAGGTATATTTACTGGAGCTTTAGCATCGTTTAATTGTTCGCCAAAAATCGCTATCATCGGATCTTGCTGTAATATTGGATCATCCCATGCTGCTTGGACGGATGGTAATGCGCTAACAATTTGATACCATTTTACTTGTATATCAGGTCTTGATAAAAACTCTATGAATTTCCAAGCTCCTTCTTTATTTTTTGAATCTCTGAATATTACTAGATCACTTCCACCCATGAAGGACGTTCTTGTTTTCTTTTGAGGCATCAAGGCAACATTCCATTTACCTTCGATCTGGGGAACTTGATCTCTTATCATAGTAACCATCCATGGACCGGAGAAAAACATTGGTGTATTGCCAGAAGCAAAATCTTGGAATAAGTTTCCTCCGCCACCTATTGGAGCAAGTTTTTCTGTAAAGAATCTTGTATAATATTCAAAAGCTTCAACGAATTCAGGTTGATCTACGATTACTTTTCCATTGCTATCAATAATATCTCCACCGTTTTGCCAAACAAAAGGCATTAATACTTGATAATTGTCTTGAGGTTGATAAAGAGTTATGCCATATTTGCCTTTTTCAGCCAATTTTTTTGCAGCATCGTATAATTCATCCCAATTTTGAGGAGCGTGATCGTATCCAACTTCGGCTAATAAGTCAGTTCGATAATAAAGTGCCCGTGTATCCACATACCAGGGAATACCAAGTTGTTTCCCACTTACTGTACCAGTTTGCCAAGCACCTTCAAAGAAGTTTTCGGGTTTTACTATTTCAGATTTTTGAATATACGGGGTTAAATCTTCGAAGGCCCCCATACTCCCAAAAGGCGCCATCCATGTAGTTCCCATTTGAGCTACATCTGGAACTTGCCTACCGGCAATACCTGTTAAAATCTTATCATATGCATTCGCCCAGGGAATAGCTTGAATATTGACTTCATATTCAGGATACTCTTCCATAAACAATTTTGCTAACTGATCAAGACTCTTTGCTTCTTCACCCATTGCCCATACAGTGATTTTCGTTGCACCAAAAGTTGATGCTACTAAAATCAAAAAAATGCTTAAAACACCTACCACTCTTTTCATAATATTACACCTCCTATTTTTCCTCATTTAATCACTTTAGAAATTTCAAGGCCGCCCTTGGACCTGTTATAAATTCAATCATTTATTTTAAAAAAATTTCATTTCTAAAGTTCATATTTACTCAGTTAATTCCAAAGTACCCCAGTTTTGTGGATTTGCCCAAATATCTGGCAATGGATTCCATGAAATTATATTTTGTCTTACATATGCTCCAATTTGTGCATCTTGTTTATTGGAATTATGGACTGTGTGACTGAAACCTATTTGTATACCTTCTCTTGGAGACAGTCCAAGATATTCAAATGGTATTTTTATCTCTATACTGTATCCGTGATCTGTTCTCAAAGAAGCCACTTGAACTTTTGGAGCGGTTTTAGATAAAGGACCTGGATTTGCGTCTTCGTGTCTCACTGCTTGTACATTTCCTTCTGTATCAAATGGAAGTACCGCTAATTTGAACAATCCTGCATTAGATCCAGCTACATTTGGATTAATATAGAATTCTATAGAATCGGTTCTATAATAGCCTCCGACATCTTGGGGAGCGATATTTACAACAACGTATTCATCGTATACATCGGCCGCTAAATACAAATTTTCATTGTCCCAAGCTGCTTGAAAGTAGCTATGTAGAACTTGTGATCTTTTATCCACAGGGACAATTCCTCCGGCTGGTACATTCATATCTTCAGTTACTACATATCTCGGTATATCTTTCCATTCAGATAAATCGCCGTCTATTTTAATAGGCTGTTTTAACCTTGGAGCCTGCGCTAATTTTACTTCAGAACTTGTTAAAAGTCTCTTATATTCTTCAACATACCAAGGAGTTACCGCATAGTCGGAAACCTTTTCAACGAATCCGATTTTATTTAAAGCATTTTGAATATGTTCATTACTCATAAACAAATCCCAAATTAAGCCTGTTTTATAGTTTTCGATCATTAAGATAATATCTCCTTGATCTATTCCTATATATTGATCTGAGAACCAAACTTCGTCAACATTGAAGGCACTATAGAATCCATATTTACCCCATACTAAGGGGCCATATTTGCTTAACATGCCTCTTATTGCGTTTATTGAAAGATCAAAGGTGAATGGTATAGAAGATATAGATGCATATGGGGCAACAGTTCCATCATGATTACCATCGACCGCTCCATAAGCCTTGTATCCAGCTGGGCCATCGCTTGCACTAAGACCCCAAATATCCATATCATATGTTTCATATTTGAATCTATTTTGTACTGCAAACAGCCAATTATATCTGGTAGCAGCTTCTGCATTATTGAAATAATTTGCGTATTTATCTTCTTTATCTCTAAAGTCTATCCAAATATTTGGATATTGGTACACAAATAGTGTTTCTTGAGGTAAATATATGTATGTATCATTTTTAACAGGTCTAAATATCTTATCCCATGATTCTGAAGGGATCGGATATGTTGGAGATCCTATAGCTAATACATAAGCTAATAATCCTTCGTTAAATGAATCCCATCTCGCTCCTAAAAAGCCCGCTTCGGGTTTGAATCCCATTGATAAAGTATCTCCACCATCTAACATCCATTGCCAATTAACGTTTTCGTATAAAATATTAGCGAGTTCTTCGATTTCTGTATCTTTAAAATACGATCCGGCTGTTAATGCCCCAGCTACTAAAATTGCGGTATCAATTGAAGAAATCTCACTATTGCCGGCTCTTTTACCTGTGTTCATATCAACAAAATGATAGAAGAAGCCATTCATTCCTTCAACTTTTCCTTCTACAAAAGTTTTTAAAGTTGTTAAAACTCTTTCGTATCCTTCTTCATAGCTTATCCAACCATTTTCGATCCCTACAGGAATAGCAGAAAGTCCCATACCAACCGCTGCTATACTTGAAGGAGAATCTTTTGTGCTTCTATCTTTAATCAAACCATTCACTGGATTTGCTTCATTCCAGAAATATAAGAAAGCTCTTTTTTGAATTTCTTCGAGTAAAGCTTCGTCATCTAATTCTAAAAGGGTTTGTACTTCTTCTTTGATGTTTGATGGGGCCATAGATAATAGTTCTTCGACCGTAGGCTTGCTTGATTTTTCAACAAATATTCCGTCTACATAGAATGGTTCGTATAGAGGAGTTTTTACGTTGTTTTCATCAAATCCACCAAATGCAAGATAAATCATGTATTTATTGCCTTCCACCAAATTGCTCATGTTACCTGCAATTTCAAATTTAACTTTGTTCCATCCTGAACTTACCTGAGTATCAGAAAATACTCCTCCGACCCATTTCCAACCGTCTGTAACATCTGCCATACCTAAGAAATACATAGTAGGTTTAATTTTATTTTCTTTTGGAATATAAACGTTCATAATTACTTCGTTTCTTCCTGCCCATGCTAAAACTTTTTCTCCAGAAAGTTCTATTGCAATTTTTGCTTCGATTGCTTTACCATCAGGAATTACTTTCATTGCGTATAAACCTTCGGCTGCTAAATCTTTTGCTAATTCAAATTTTGCTCCTGTATTATCATTACCAAAAGTTCCTATCTCTTCTTCACTATCCATAGACCAAATATATATTCTTTCGATTTCAGGTTCTTCTGAGTTTAAAGCTATTAAATTGTCTACGTAAAAAGGGTCTTTCAAAGGAATGTTCGTAACTCCTTGAGTATGCATAAAAGAGAAATAAAGCATGTATTTTCCGTCTATAAGCAAATCTTGCATCTTTTCTGTTAACTTGTACTCTATAATATTCCAACCATCTTTTGGTTCTGTTTCAGAAAATATTCCGTCTACCCATTTCCATCCTTCCGTAACATCTGCCATACCCAAAAAGAATTTATTAGGTTTTAGAGATGCGTCTGGTCTTGTATAAATTGCTAATTTTAGAGTGTCATTTCCCAACCAATTGTTCAATCTTTCTCCAGATAATTCAAAAGCCATCTTTGTTTCGGCAGATTCTCCAGAGGGAACTATAATGGTTGAGTACTTTCCTTCATATACGAATCTTCCGCTTAATTCAAAGCGTGCTCCAGAGTTATCGTTGTTTAAATCGTTGGTATATTCAAAACTATGAATGAAAGACTGTGAAAAAATAGATAAACTAAAAAACAGTACTAAAGCTATCAATAAATAAGTTGCTTTTTTCATGCTTACTTACCTCCTTTTTGATATTTTTTACTTACTTTAGAAATTCCAAAATGCTTATTATATATATGTTTTAGCGTTAATTTTTTTACAAATTACCTCCTCAGTTTTAATCTTCACTAATTCTTAATTTCTTTAACTTTTTCACTACGTGTAGCGAAAGAGGGGGGAGAGCTGTGCCCTGGACCCATTTTAAATTTAAAAACTTATTTTCTGAAAATCACCATTTCTAAAGTTACTATAATATTTATTTTTTACTCACTTTAGAAATTCCAAAATTCGTAAACATATTGATAAAAGATGAGTTTGACTAACAATAAACTTCTACGTTTAAAATATTTTCTTTAAAATCCTCTGGATTTAAAACGTTACCTTCTAACTTTTTTCCATTTACAAGTATCTTTTTTTCGTCGCTTTTTTTGTAACTAATATTTAAAACTTTTCCTCTAAAATACCTTTTTACTTTAACTTCTTGCCATTCTTCTGGAAAAAGTGGATCTATTATTAAACCGTTCCAATCTGCTTTTAATCCTAAGATACCTTCAATTCCTACAATAAAATACCATGCAGCAGATCCTGAATACCAAGTCCAACCACCTCTTCCAAAGTAGGGAGAATCAGGCCCATCTACGTTTCCTGGGGTTACATAAGGTTCAACAAGATACTTATCAGGTTCTAATCCTCTGTAAATCGGCATAAAACTTTTATAGATTTTGTAAGCATCAGGGTCTTTCATCTTTGAGGCAGCTAAGATAGCCCATGTACCTGCATGCGTGTATAATCCGCCATTCTCCCTTATTCCTGGTGCATATCGACTTAAATAACCTATTTCGGAATCAGGGGTTCTGTAAGCTGGTTGGAAAAGAAGTGGGCCATAATCTTTAAAAAGATATTTTTTAGCAGATTGATAAGCAAGCTTTTTTCTTTCTTCTGTAGCTGTTTCGTTTATAATAGCCCAAGTTTGAGCATTTAAGAATATTTTGCCATCTTCACAAATTTTACTTCCAATAGGCTCACTATTGTCTTTAAAAGCTCTTATATACCATTCTCCATCCCATCCATATTTATTTATATTTTCTTTTAAACGTTTTGCTTCAGTCAAAAATTTATTCTTATTTACCTCATCTTTCATTTTTTCACACACTTTTGAAAAATCAATTAAAATACCATATAAAAAGTGTCCAAGCCAAATACTCTCTCCTTTCCCCTGTGTACCAACTGCGTTCATACCATCGTTCCAATCTCCATCACCAATTAGGGGCAATCCTCTTTCGCTTAATTTGTTTAGATTATAGTTAATAGCTTTGACACAATGTTCGTATAAGATACCTTCTCCTCCATCTAAATAGGGTATCTTTTCATTCAAAAATTCATAGTCGTTAGTTTCTTTCAAATACCTTGAGGTTACAAAGGCTAGCCAAAGTCTGTTATCTGATATATTATTTTTGTGCCCTATTTCAGATATTGGATGCCACCAGTGTAACACGCTTCCATCATTAAATTGATGTCGTGCGTGGAGTTTTATTTGATTTTTTGTTTTTTCAGGATCAATGTATAAAAATATTTGGCTGTCTTGTAGTTGGTCTCTGAACCCAAACGCTCCACCAGTTTGATAATAAGCGGTTCTCCCCCACAATCTTCCTGATATTGCTTGGTATTTAAGCCATTTGTTTATTAAAAAATCAAAACCTTTATCGGGAGATTCAACTTGAAAAGTAGAAAGCATTTCTTCCCACATTTGATTAACTCTATTTAATTCTTCGTCAACATTCTTCAAATCTTTATATTTTTCAATGATTTTTTCAAGATGTTTATCTTCACATCCTTTTTTCAAAGCTCCTAATAAATATACCAAAGTTTTTTCTTCCATTGGTTCTAAAGAAATATCGTTTTTTAAGCTAGCAATAGAATCTTCCCATTTTCCAAAGACTCCAGACATATTACCCGTTATTACAGCTTTTGGATTTGTTATATTATTGTACATGCCTAAAAATTTTTCTTTAGATCCTTCTGCACCGCTAATTTTTTCATTGACAGAATGAAAAGCAACGTACTCCCATTCTTTATTCCAGTTTTGACCTTTTTCATTTGGAATTTCCCACATTCTTTTTTCCGCTAAAATACAATTTAACTTTTCATTTAAAGAAGTTTCTATAAAAGTCTTATGAAATTCTCTATGCCAATCGGGTGCGGCTCCTAAACACCATTCTAAATATGTGAATAATGAAAGTTTTCTTTTTCTATTCGAAAGGTTTTTTATTTTTAATTTCCAAATTTCTATAGGTTCATCTTTTGCTACAAACATTGTTAATTCAGTTTTAATATCAAAATTTTTAGTTTCAAATATTGAATACCCTTGTCCATGCCTAACTTTAAATTCTTGAGGTTTTTTACATATTGGTTTCCAGGAAGGCGACCAAAATTCATCATTTTCATTATCTTTTATGTAAATATATTTTCCCCATTCGTCTTTAATTAAATCCTGTTCCCATCTGGTTATTCTGTTTAGGCTTGCATGGGTTCTCCAGCTATAACCAGAGCCACTCTGAGATACCACTATTCCATAGTCTCCGTTGGAAATAACATTTATCCATGGTCTCGGAGTTTCAGGAGTTTTTATTATGTATTCTTTTCCGTCTTGTGAAAAATATCCATACTTTGTCTCAAACATTTTTATGACCTCCCTCTTCTTTGTTTGTTTATCAACCCTTAATCGGTTAAGTTAATTGCCACAAAAACATCTTTTTAAATTTTTTTGCACGAATGTCTTTCGATTAATCGTGTTTTGAGCATTATCTTTTTTTCTTTCACTTCTTCTTTGTTTATCAGTCTTACTAAGATTTCTACCGCCTTTTTCCCCATTTCATAAATGGGTTGACTTATTGTTGTTAAAGGTGGTTCAATTATTGAGCTCGCTTCTATATTATCAAATCCTACTATTGAAACATCATCTGGAACTTTTAAACCTTCTTCTTTTAAAGCTCTTATAGCTCCAATAGCCATTTGATCATTAGCAGCAAATATTGCTGTAAACTTCTCTTTTTTAGAAAGCAACCTCTTTGTTGCTAAATATCCTTCTTCTTTGGTAAAGTTACCATTTTCAACTAAATTTGGATTGAATTCAAAAACATGCTTCTTTAACGCCTTAACATATCCTTCAAATCTTGCTTTTGAATCCCATGCTACTTTTGAACCTTCTAAGAAAGCTATATTTTTATGTCCTAAAGAAATGAGATACTCAGTAGCTTCAAAAGCCCCGGACTCATTATCAACTAATACAGAATAAATTTCTTCATTTTTTGGAGGATAATCTATAAAAACAAAAGGAATTCCACTTTCAGTTAATATATCGATGTATTGATCTTTTAAGTAATATGCCATTACTATTAAACCGTCAACCATACTCTTGTTGAATAGTTTAATAACTTGTTGCTCTCTTTCAGCTTGTGCATGAGTTGTTAATAGATTTAGAAAGAATCCTAACTTATTTGAAGTTTTTTCAACACCTCTAATTATATTCGCATAGAACATGTCTGAAATGTCTGGTATAACCAATCCAATGAAGTGCGTTTTTTCTCCTGCTAATCCTCTTGCTGCAGAATTTGGGACATAGTTATATTCCTCAATAATATTTTTTATCTTTGTTCGTATTTCATCACTTACACCAGGCTTGTCATTTAGCACATATGAAACAGTAGCTTTAGAGACATTTGCAATTTTGGCAATATCGTTTATAGTCATTTTCGAGTTTTTGATTTTTTGCGGGGGCATCAGTTTCCTCCAAAATATCAAGATTAACTTAACCGTTTAACTACTTATATAATAACTCTTTTAATTCAAAAATAAAAGTTCGATTATGAACAATAAGGGGAGATTAAGAAAAATTAAAAGGAATTAAAGATGAATAAAGGCAAAAATCTTGAAAATTGTTTATTTATATTACTACAATAAAAATTAAGATAATAAAATAATAGATAATTTAGAATAATCAACACCAAATTAACTATAGTCTCCTATAAGCTCTTATAATATAAGTTAACATAGAATAAAAAAGTTGTAGTAATATAATGAAACGTTTCAATAAGGAGAAATGATATCATGAAAATGACGATAAAAGAAGTTGCTAAATACGCAAATGTGTCTGTTGGAACTGTTTCAAGAGTCATAAATGGAGAAAAAAATGTTTCTAAAGAAAATTTTCAAAAAGTACTGCGAGCAATTGAAAAATTAGGGTATGTCCGTAATACATTGCCAGAGGTCTTGTTTCTGAGAGAAAAAATTCTATTTCTACTGTAGTTCCAAGGATAAGGACAGATTTTTATGATAGATTAATTAATTCTGTGGATAATCTGCTTATAGATAATAATTATGAAAGTTTCATATTTCTTCTACTTTCGGAATACAGGCTAAAAAAATTTTTGGAGAAATAATCTATACTTTACCATTCTGATGGAATTTTAATGTCTTCGGTACGGATTAATAAATTATTTAAAGATGGTATAGTGCCTACACAAAAACCAGGTGTGTTAATTGATATGAAATCTGATAACTATGATTGTGTTTATATAGATAATAAAAATATAGGAAAGATTGCAGCGGAAATTATAATAGAAAGTAGCAACAAGAAATTTATAATAAAAATAGATCTAAAGAAATATGTTTCTTGTATTAAACAAATTAGTTATTTAAAAGGCGTATGAAAATCCACTTTCATTTTTTATAAGTAATAGAAAATAATTTTTAAATAACCATTTTATTCCTATTTAACTACCTTTTATGTGCATAAGGGAAAGAGGGAGTCTTTTTTGATATTTTGCTTTTATAATGATAAAATAAATAAAATTAATAATTTCCATAAAAGGAGAAGTATTAAGATGGTGACCAAAAACAAAATTATCGAAAAAATATCCACGTTGTTAGAGGAAACTAATTATTTTATTAACACAGAAATAAAACCTTTTATAGATGATTATTCTGGCCCCTTTTCGCAGGCACTCAAAAAGAATTATGTTTATGCACGGAATGATAAACTACCTTTATGTCAAGACACTGGTATGATAGAATTTTTTGTATTTTTGGGAAATAAAGTGGAACTCGAAGAGTCGTTAGAAACAACGTTGAATGAAGCAGTAAAAAGAGTGTATGTGAGTAATCCTTTTAGATTTTCTATTGTAGAAGATCCACTTTTTGAAAGAATAAATACAAAGAACAATACGCCTTGTATAGTACATTTATTTTCAACAAGTGGAAACACTTTAGAAATAAGAGCTTTGGTAAAAGGTGGGGGTAGTGAAAACCTTTCTCGATTATTTATGTTAAAGCCTTCATCTTCTGTTCAAGATTTAAAAGATATAGTCATAACTCATATTAAAGAAAACGGCATGAAAGCTTGTCCACCTTTACATGTAGGAATAGGACTAGGCGGTAGTTCAGATAAAGCCTTAGTTTTATCAAAGTTAGCTTTGACAAAAAGTTTTTATGAAAAAAATCTTAACGAAAAATATTCTAAGTTAGAAGAAGAGTTAAAGGAAGAAATAAATAGATTAAAAATAGGATTTCAAGGATTAAAGGAAGGAATTTCTGCTTATTCTGTGCATATAGAAGCATTTCCTACTCATATAGCAACCCTTCCCGTTGGTATTTCTGTTGATTGTTACTTATGTAGGAAAGGTGTTGTTAAATTTGAAGATCGATGAAATTTTAGAATTTAAAGTAGGTCAATTTGTTAGTTATTCTGGTGAAATGATTGTTATGAGAGATGCTGCACAAAAGCGCTTAAAGGAGATTAACCAGAATATGCAGAAATTACCGTTTAGTTTAGAGAATAAAATAGTATTTTATGCAGGACCTGCTAATCCACCAGAGAATGCTAAGATTGGAGCTATTGGTCCAACAACGAGTGAAAGGATGGATTCTTTCCTTGAAATGTTATATAATTTTGGTGTTGTAGCAACCGTAGGGAAAGGTAAAAGATCTGATTTGGCTATAGAACTTTGTAAAAAATATAGTAGAGTGTATTTTTTAGCCCCAAGTGGAGCTGCTGCATATTTAGCTAAAACAGTTTTAAATATAGAATTAATTGCTTTTTCAAATTTAGGGCCTGAGGCGGTTTATAGAATAAAAGTGAAAGAATTTCCACTAATAATTGCAATAGATAAAAATGGTGATCAAATATTCTAAAAGGAAGTGATTTGAATGGATTCTCAGGAATTACATCGAATACTTAAAGGTAAAATAAGAACTATTTCAAACGTTGATAATCTCGATAAATATTCATTATCGCTACTTTATACTCCCGGTGTTGCAGACGTTGCTCAATTGTGTTCCAAAGATCCAGAAAGTACCTATTCTTATACTCGGCGATGGAATTCTATAGCTATAGTTTCTGATGGAAGCGCAGTTTTGGGGCTTGGAAACATAGGTCCATATGGCGCACTTCCTGTAATGGAGGGGAAAGCATTACTTTTCAATCTTTTTGCGGGTTTAGATGCAATTCCAATTTGTTTAGATACTCAAAACACTGATGAAATTATTAATATAGTTAAAAGTTTAGAGCCATCATTTGGTGGGATAAACTTGGAGGATATCGCTGCTCCCAGATGCTTTAAAATATTAGAAGAACTGAACAAAATAATGGATATTCCAGTTTTTCATGATGATCAACAAGGGACTGCTGTTGTTGTAACAGCTGGTTTTTTGAATGCTTTGAAAGTTTTAGGGAAAGAATCAAAAGATGTAAAGGTAGTTGTAAACGGAATAGGAGCAGCTGGTTACAACATAACAAAGTTTTTAATAGATTTTGGAGTGAGAGATTTAATATTAGTTGATAAAAACGGCATATTAAACGAGAATCTTCCTGGAAGCTGTTTACATGAATATCACAGAGAATTAGCAAAAATCACTAATCTTGAAAATCTATCTGGAGATCTTTCTGATGCACTTGTAAATGCAGATGTATTTATTGGAGTTTCAAAAGGAGATATATTAACTGAAGAAATAATTAGAAAAATGAAAAAGAATCCTATTATTTTCGCACTCGCCAATCCTATACCTGAAATTAACCCAATAATAGCAAAAAGCTTCGGGGCATCTATAGTTGCAACAGGAAGGTCGGATTATCCTAACCAAATTAACAACTTAATAGCCTTTCCTGGAATAATGAAAGGTGCTTTAGAAAAAAGATCTAAAATCACCAAAAATATGCTTCATTCGGCTATCATTGCGATAGCAAATTCCTGCATTCCAACTCCAGAAAGGATTCTACCCGAAGCTTATGATAAAAAGTTACATTTTAACGTATACGAAGCTGTTAAAAACGCACAATAAAAACTAATTTCTGGTAAAATGTCTACTTTTGTTATCTGATCTATCTTTTTCTTTAGCTTGTACAACAAGCGGTTTTTTACCTTTTGATTTTCTTTTGAATGTTTCTAAAATGACCTCTGAGTTTTCGTAAGGTACTGTAATAAAAGAAAACTTATCTAATACTTTTATATCTTGAATATTTTTCTTGTTTATTCCTGTTTCCTTTTCAATAAATTCAGCTAATTTTTTAGGTGCCATATCGTTAGAATTACCTAAAGCTACAAACAATCGTGCTTTTTTATTTTTTGAAACAGTTTCTACGGGTTTTATTTGATCGTATTCTTTGACGTCGAGAACATCTTTGTAAAAATGCTTTAAAATAGAAGAGATAATAACAGACGGTTCTTCGTTAGTCTCTTCTAAAATTTTTTCTGCCAAAATTTCATAGATGGGTTCTATATTCCCTGATAAAGATTCTTTAATTTCTTCTTTTATTTTTTCAACCTTAGCATTTATAACATATTTTACATCAGGGATTTTCGCTTCTTCTATTTCAGCTTTAGCTGCGCTTTTAATGAATAAGAATCTTGTAAATTCGCTTGGGGTTACAAATGTAATGGCAATTCCTTCATTACCTGCTCGGGCAGTTCTACCGATACGATGGACATAACTTTCAGGATTTTGAGGAAGAGAGTAATTTACAACATACTTTAGATTTTCTATGTCTATTCCTCTTGCAGCAACATCAGTTGCTATCAACATTTTGATCCTTTTGTTTTTAAAATTATTTAAAATTCTTTCTCTTTGATATTGAGAAACATCTCCGTTTAGAGCCTCTGCTTTGTAACCTTTTTCAATTAATTTATTTGCAATTTCTTCCGATTGAACCTTTGTCTTTGTAAAAACAAGTCCATAGAAATCTTCATCAAGGTCTATTAATCTACTTAAAAGTTTTATCTTATCAGATTCTTGAACGCGATAATAAATTTGTCGAGCTTCTCTCACAGTCAAATTTTCTTTGTTTTCTTTAACAGTAGATATAATTTCAAATTTACCCATATACTTCTTAGCAAGTTGCACAATTCTTGAAGGCATTGTTGCAGAAAACATCAATACTTGCTTTTCCTTGTTTGTTTTAGAAATTATAAACTCAACGTCATCTATAAAACCCATGTCGAGCATCTCATCTGCTTCGTCTATTATTAGATATTTGATTTTACTAATATCCAAAGTTTCACGATTCAAATGATCTATGATTCTACCTGGCGTTCCTACTACGATGTCGACATTCTTTCGTAAAGCTCTAATCTGATCGTTTATAGAGACTCCTCCGTATATAGGAAAAAGCTTCAATCTTTTGTTCCCTTTTAAAGAGTTTATCTCCTCACATACTTGTAAAGCCAGCTCCCTTGTAGGGGTTAAAATTAGTGCTTGTACGTGATCTAACTTTTCTTCTAACTTTTCTATCAATGGAATACCAAATGCGGCAGTTTTTCCTGTGCCTGTTTGAGCCTGTCCGATTACATTATTTTTACCTTCCAAAAGGTAAGGGATAACCATTTCCTGAATCGGTGTTGGTTCTTTGTAACCTTTAAAAGAAATAGCTTCTAATGTACTCTCAGAAAGGCCCATGTGTTGAAATTTTTCCATACTTCTATAACTCCTTTTTTTAATTTTGAATGGGCCATGTGCCACCTTATATTTCTTAACAAAAAAATTATACCACAAATTATTGCAAATTTATAATTCCATTGTATATACTTACTATCAAGTTCTTTTAAAATTTGGATAATAAATAACTTCTTCAAAAATTTTATGATTAATAAATAAGAGAAATATCGTTCAGACAATAAATTCAATTACTGAACAAACAAATCTATTGATTTTAAATATGGCTATAGAAACCGCTCAAGAGGAAGAGGCAGGATCGACAAACTTCAGGGATGTATAAAAGTATTAATGAATTGAAGAGACTTTCGAAAAAACTTAAAAGTCAATTTGAACAGTTCAAGATTTAATATGCAACTTAAAATAAAAAGCAATTGTCATAGTTGCTTTTTATTAATGTAATAAGATATAATCTTATGATATAATAGTTCGTACAAAAAATTTTTGTAAAAAACGGAGTGAATTTTATGAAAAACTTTTTACAGATTTTTTTGCCTTTTACTTTGATAGTTTTGCTTTTAGGCTTTTCTGCCCAAAAATCAACCTCTCCTACTGTTAAACCTTCTACTCCTACTGCAGGAATTCCTGTAATAATTGATAAAGAGAATTTATACGAAGTTACATTTTTAGTAGTTTCTGTTCCTGATAACACTCCTTCTGATCTATCTCTTTATATGATGGGGAATTTCAATGATTGGTTAGTCGGAGATGAAGAATACAGGTTTGAAAAACTTGAAGATGGTACTTATCGCCTGATTTTAGAAATGCCTCCAAATACTCAAATTGAGTACAAATACAATATGGGAAACTATGATTACATAGAAAAGAATTTTTTAGGAAAAGAGCGAGAAAATAGAAGATATAAATTTGAATATAATTTTGATGTAGTACGAGACGAAATAGAAAGTTGGTAGGAGGACTTATAATAAAATGAAAAAAATTTACTTATTTGACTTGAATGAAGATCATTTTGAGAAAGTTGCAAATTTGATCCTACCTTTTTATCAAGAAAATCCATTAGATTTTTTGTTTATTGGTCCAACTGGTTTCTATGTTAAGCAAGTAGCTGAAACAGTTGCATCAAAATTAAATAGGACAATAAATAGAGATGCATTTAGAGTTATAAATCAATATGTAACTGAAACGCTTAAAGTTTATGAACCTAATGCGGTTATTCTTGACAGGGACTTTTTAAAAGTTTATATAGAGAACGAGATTACTGATCTGATAGAACTTGAAAAGAAAGACGAAGAGTTTTTTGAATACCTGAATGTAATTTCAAATTCTAGTAAAGGCGTGGAATATCTTTTAGATATTTTCGAAAAAAAATGGGAAATATCAAGAGTGCAAGATGAAAAGGTTTTGGAACCCTCCCAAGATTATAGAGTATTAGAAAATTCAATAGATATTGACTCAAATTTATATAAATTGTATAAAAAATTAGAAAATAAACTTGAAGATTTACTTTCTACTCAATTCGATATGTCTATAAAATATGAAAGAAACTATGATCCTGTAAGTGTTTATAAATGGTTTTAT
Organism: Petrotoga sp. 9PWA.NaAc.5.4; assembly: GCF_002895485.1. NCBI lineage: Bacteria > Thermotogati > Thermotogota > Thermotogae > Petrotogales > Petrotogaceae > Petrotoga > Petrotoga sp. 9PWA.NaAc.5.4. The sequence goes on along the minus strand of NZ_AZRK01000001.1, from coordinate 42,056 downwards.
GAAATTTTTCCCAAAATATTGAAAGAAGAAGGTAAGACACAGATAGGTAAAAGGATAGTTATTTCTGGCTTTTTTGATATCTCTCCCGCTATTTATAAAACGTTTCAGACTATGTTTAATCTTTTTGAAGAAGTACATTTCATCTCTTGGACTAACATAGAAGACCGGGCGTTCACTTCAATAACAAACATATACAGTTTTCTTTCAAATGAAGGATTTATCTTTGAAAAAAAACATAGTAATTTGGTAAAAGTATTTAAAGGTATCCCCATAACTATTTTACCAATGAGTAATGACATTTTAGAGATTGAAAATGTGGCTAAGGAAATAAAGAAAAAATTGATCTACGAAAATTTTTTGCCAGAAGATTTTGGTATAGTTGTGCCTGATACTTCTTCTGCAAAAATGCTTGCCGATTATTTTGAAGAGATCAACGTACCATTCAGATTCAAAAATGACGTTCCGCTTTCTGAAAGTCAAACTGTCTTGATATTGCTACAACCATTAAAGACATTGGTGAGAGGTTGTGAAGTGGAAGATATTTTGGCTATGTTAGAAAGTGGGTATGGTGGAAAAATAGATCTAACTATGGATCAAATAGAGAATTATTTAAGAAAGTTTGGTTTGTTATATGATATTCAAAAGACTTCTTTAAAAAAAAGAGAAGAAAAATGGATGAACAAAATCGAAGAAGAAATAAATAACAGAAAGATTTATCTAAAAAATAGTGATGAAGCGGAAAGGATAGAGAAAGAATTATACGATCTTAATGTACTAAAAAAGGGTTTTAAGAAAGTTTTTGAAATATTAAATGATGTTCAAATTATTGATAGAAATCAGCAAAACTTCACAGTATCAAGTTATATTTCTTTGATAAAGAAATGGATTAACAATAATTCCATAAATTTTAATAAAATTGAGGATTATAAGGGAATAACTTTGGTAGAAAGTGAATTAAATGCGCTTAAAACTTTTGAAACTCTTATATTTAATGTTAAAAATAGTTTGGAAAAGCTTTTAAAAACTAACAAAAAACTAAATTTAAACAAGTTTTATAAAATTATCTCGTCTTTGATACAAATAGAAACTTATAGAGAAACAGAAAGGTATGCCAATACTGTTGAAATAATGAGTTTAGAAGATTCAAGATTTGTTAAAAAGAAATTTAAATATTTTATAAGTTTTAATGAAGACAACTATCCTAATATAAAAGTTAATCCTTTTATTGCATCGATGACAAATGAAGGTATTTCGATGGCAAAATTATCAGAGGAAATAAGTAGAAGAAATTTGTTTATATCGATGATGTTTTCTGAAAATGTTATATTAACTTATTCAAGAGCCAAAGTTAATGGAGAAAGTATGATTTCTTCTCCTTATGAAAAGGAAATTAGAAAATACTTTAAGAATGTACATTATTCAGAATCATTTCTTTTAAAGAAAGATGTTATTCCCAAAAATCCAAACGATATTTATTCTAAGAGTGAGGCACTGATATATTATCTATTAAATGGCAAAAGAGAGTTTTTATCTGATGATTATTTACTCAATTCAGAAAAGTTTTTAGAAGAGGTTAACAATCATAAATGGGTACTGGAATTAAAAACACACCTTGGAAGGTTAAGCCATACCAAAATATCAAATTATGTAGATTGTCCATTTAAATATTATCTCCAAAATGAAGCATTTTTGAAAGGTGAAAAACAATTTGAAATATTCTTTGAAGGTTTAATAAAACATAGAGTTTTAAAAGAGATTTTTGATAAGTATAAAGAATATAGAATTGTCGATCAAAAGTTATTGGATGAAGAAAGCTTTAAGGAAGAAATTAAAAATATTGTATACTATTTGTGGGACAGGTATATAGATGAATCCTTTTACTCTTACAAGGTTATAAAAGAAATTACAGCAGAAGAAATAGTTGAGGATATATACTATACAATTTCAACTATGCACAAAGATTATATTAAAATAGATAAGAAAAAGATATTAAACTATAGTCAAGTCTTGGAAACAGAGTTAGAAGTTAAAGTAAAAATCAATTTAGAAAAATATAAAGATATTGATTTAGAAACGCGAATAGATAGAATAGATCTTTCTAATGGAAATTATATGTTTTTAATGGATACTTTTGAGGAAGATCTATATGAAGGAACGCTTGTTATAATAGATTATAAGAGTTCAAAAAATGTGCAAAGTGAGCAATTATTGATATATTATTTAGCTTTATTAAATATAGAAGAATGGAAAAATAAATTGAAAAATAAAGATACTTATCTTAAGTTTCAGATTACAAAAAGAGATAAAAATAGAAGTAAATTTATAAAAATACAAAAGGATAAAATTATCTATAATATGCACGGTAAATCTGCTAAATACATATCTTTTGACTTAAAAGAGTTTACCGATTGGATGCAAAAAATATTAACGAATATCGAAAATTCGGACTTTACACCAATCTCGGTAAAAGAAAGGGAAATAAGAAGATTTTTTGAAGAAATGTATGAGAAATATGGAAATGCGAAGAGTGATGAAACTTATCATGATTGTCAAAAATGTGATTTTAAGAGTCTTTGCACATTGTTGGAATACAAAAAAGATTTCAAAATTGAAAGAAAAAATTATTATCCATTTTAATGAAAGATATAGTTTTTTATGATAAAATAATACCGTTATAAATTATTTTTGAAAGTTAATTTGCTTAAAGATAGTGACTTTAGAAATAAATATTTTCTAAAATTAAGTGTTTGAACTTATAACGGGTTCTAAAAGATAAAAAAGTGGGAGGAAGATTGATGGAAGAGGAAAAGCAGGAAAATGAACTAACCTTTGAAGATATACTAAAGATTTTTAAAAACAGGTTTTGGTGGTTTTTTTTGACTGTTATAGTAACAGTATGCATTACTCTTATATATCTTTTCACAGCAACTCCTATTTATGAAGCCACAGCTACTTTAAAGGTTGATTCTTCAAAGCAAGGGTCTGTTGCTGATATATTTGGAAGTCAAATGACAACAGGTTCTTCAAAAATATCAACAGAAATCGAATTGATTAAAAGTAGAAGAAATTTAGAAAAAGTAATTGAAAACTTGAATCTCGTAGATTATTTCAGAGCTAACTCAGAAAATCCTGAAGGTGTTACTATAAATGATATCATTAAAACTTTAAATGATATGATAACAGTTTCCCCCATTGGCGATACGAATATTGTAAAAATATCTGTACAAAGTGAAGACCCTGATTTAGCAAGAAGAGTTGCAGATGAACTCTCATTGGTTTATAATGATTTATTAAAAAGTCTCTCACAAAATGAGTATACTGCTCGAAGAGTTTTTATTCAAGAACAAATCCCAAAGGTTGAAGAAGAACTACAAAATGCTCAAGATAATCTTCGAAAATTTAAAGAAGAGAATAATGTTTTTATTTTAGATGAAGAAGCAAAAGCGATATTACAATTTTTGGTATCATATGATCAACAACTTAATGCTTATCAAGTGCAGTTGAATGGATCAAAAGCAAAAATTGATGCGTTGAATGATGTATTAAAAAGCATGGATCAGGAAATTATTTCTTCTGAAACTATTTCTATAAATCCAGTTGTTAGTAATTTGCGCAACCAAATAGTAAATATACAAGTTCAATTAGCTGGTATTGAAGGAACAAAGTCTCCTAACGATCCTGAAGTGTTGAAATTGAAAGAACAGTTAGCCCAGGCACAAGAGATGTTGAAAAATGAAATAGCTACTATAGTTACATCTCAAGTAAAAACTGCTAATCCACAATATAATAGTTTGTATGCCCAGTTAATTGAAGAGCAAACAAGACAACAAGTTACGCAGAGTACTATTCAATCTATTACAGCTATAAGAGATACATATCAAACTCAATTAAATAAATTACCTGCTTTAGAACAAAAATTAATGGATTATCAAAGAGAAGTTCAAGTAAAAGAAAATTTATATGTATTGCTATTGGAAAAGTTAGAAGAAGCAAGAATTGCTGAAGCAGGTGTTATAGGTACTGCGAATATTATAGATTCAGCGTATATCTCTCCAAATCCTGTAAAACCAAATAAGACTTTAACTGCGGCTATTGGGGGAGTTTTAGGTATATTTCTTGGAATACTTGTTGTTTTCCTAATGGAATACATGGATAAAAGGTTAAAAGAAGAAAGTGATGTAAAAAGAATACTGAAAAATGCCCCAATCTTAGGTCGAATACCTCATGTTAATTATAATTATGATGAAGAAGAATCAAAAAGAGAATTAATAGTTTTAAACGATCCAGTTTCTCCTATTTCCGAAGCATATAAGCTTTTAACAACAAATATAGATTTTTCAAGTTCTAAGGAGCCGAATGTAATCTGTTTTTCAAGTCCTGGGCCATCGGAAGGTAAAACAACAACAGCAGCTAATGTTGCAATTTCTTATGCTCAAATTGGGAAAAAGACGTTATTAATGGATGCCGATATGAGAAGACCTAGGATTGAAAAGATTTTTGAATTGAAATCAAGAAATGTAGGGCTTGTTAACCATTTATTAAGAGGGGTTCCGCTTGAAAGAGCAATCCAATCTCCTATAGAAGGATTGGATACCTTAGATATTTTACCAGTTGGAGTAATACCGCCTAACCCAACAGCCGTTTTAACATCCAATGAATTCAAAATTATGCTCGAAAAATTAAAAGAACAATACGAAAAGATAATAATAGATCTTCCACCTGTGCTTGTTAGTTCTGATAGTGTTATAGCTTCGAGGTATTCTGATGGTATTGTATTAATTACTCGAATAAATGGTACTATAAAAACAGGTTTAAGAAACGCTTATGATAACATAAATGTTTCAGGTGTAAAATTATTGGGAACGGTTATAAACGACTTAAATGTCCAGTCATCCAATTATTATTACTACTATTATTATTATTCCGAAGATGGAGAAAAAAAGAAAAGAAGGAAGAGAAGAACAACTGTGAACGATTAATAATTCAGAAATAAATATTTTTTAAAAAGGCCAAAATACATTTTAAAAATTAAAGGGGTTACAAGTATGGGTCAATAAAAAAGGGGGAATAAAAATGTTTATAGATATTCATAACCATTTACTTCCTGGCATTGATGATGGAGTAGACTCCGTTGAAGAAACAATAAAAGAATTAAAAAAATATAAAGAAAATAATATTTTATATACTATTTTTACTCCTCATATTAATAATCCATCTGTTGAAACAGATATAGAAAAGATCAAAAAAACTTATAACAATTTAAAAGATATAATAGAAAAAGAAGTGGGAATAAAAACTTTTTTAGCATCTGAATTGTATTTAACTCCAAACTATAAAGAATTTATACCTTTTAATGATACCTTTTGTTTAATAGAATTTCCAACCCAAACTTTTCCTTTTTATGCTTTAGATTCTATCTTTAATTTGCAATTAGATGGATATGAAATAATACTCGTTCATGTAGAAAGGTATAAATGGTTATATGAAAATAAAGATTTAGCACATAGGATGAAAGAAATGAACGTATATTTTCAAGTTAATTTGGAAGGCCTAAATTCTGATGAAGCACGATATTATTTGAAAAATAACATGGTTGAGTTTTTGGCTACAGACAATCATGGTAGCTCCAATAGAAGTGAAGTAGATCTGAGCTTATTTGATAAATATTCTAATATTGCAAAAAAAGCTTTAGGTATTTTAGGAATAAAAGATTAGTTATAAAGCTTTTGAGGAGGTTCATCGCTGTAGTGAAACTCCAACTGATGATAGAAGAAGAATTTGAAATATATAAAAATAAGATGTATATAGAATATGCAAAGGTTTTAGCAGAAAATCTACTGCTACCCTATCAAGAAGCATTAGCTCGAGCACAAGAACAAATAGATACGATTTGCGATGAAGATGAGAAAAAAGGGAAGAATTATGCTTTTAATATAATAAACGAAACCGGGGAATATGTTGGTCGTTTATGGATTTTTATAAATAAGAATAAAAAGCACACATTTATATATGATATAAGAATATTTCCAAAATATCAAGCACAAGGTTACGCAAAAAGGACATTATCTGAGTTAGAAAACTTAATAAAAGAGAAGAATATGAAATCAATTATTTTAAATGTATTTGGTAATAATAAAGTGGCACTTGAATTGTATAAGAAATTAGGGTTCAAAGAAAAATATGTCAGTTTGATCAAAAGTTACCAAAAACCAAGGATAATCACTTTACCAAGATATTTAATATTTTTACAAAAATTATTTATAAATTCAGGTTATAAAATAGTAGCCATAGAAATGAAAAAGAAAATATAAAATAAAAACCTCCTATGAAAAGGAGGTTTTACTTTTTCGATATGTTAAAATGGTAACGTCACACCAGCATAAATTTTGAATTTTGGACCAAAACCATCTTCATACAAGCCTTCATATTCTTCAGCTAAAGTTGGTTTTGCGAATAATATATCCGCTCCTAAACTTACATTGAGGTTTTGTACTACAAAAGTTGTTCCTACTCCTCCACCAAATGCTAAAGCGTTTTTAATTGTGCTGTCACCTAAGCCGAAAGAATAGTTAAATAATCCTTCCACAAATACAGGAACACCCGGGAAGAATACTTCTAAGTCTTGTCTATAACCAACATTCAAAGTAAGGTCCATTTGGGAAAGGCCTTCTTGCTCAAAATAATAATCAAAAGAACCACCTAAAACTAAAGCTCCACCTTCTACAAATCCCAAATCTTCGTAAATGTAGTTAGCCCCAACACTTATACCATGAAATGTGACATCAGTCGCACCAGGAGTCTCACTTGCATTAAGTGAAGTGTTAACATAGCCTACTGTTGCATCAAAAGCAGCAAAACTAAAAACTGCTAAAACAGCTACTAACAATGTTGCAAATACCTTTTTCATGTTTTGATTCCCTCCTCTCTGAGATTTAATAATATTTAATTAACATTATCACTTTCAACCAATACACATCTTTTATTATATCATAGTTCTTTTTTTTTATCAAGCAAAAATGAAAATATTATCTTCAATTTCAATAAATTTTGGTGAACTTTCGTAAAAGAGGCTGTTATAATTTAAAAATGATAATCTATCCACTTTTTTAACACTCAAAGAGTTGTATCTATCTGATGAATAATCGTTTTTATACTTTTTCATACTAATCTCTTGATTTTTCTGCCGAAAATTTTTTTCTACTGTTGAAAAGACATTAAAATCTTCATTTCCTGTTTTTTGATACATCCAATATAAATTTTCTTGATTTACAAAGTTAATTAAATCTTTTATTATTAAAGAAGTATAATCATAACTGTTGGCTAAATTGTAGTCTTCTAAAAAAAATTTATAGTTCCTATGATTTTCTTGACCTAATATATCCATAAATTCAATTAGTTCATGAGAGTTCCAGTGAAAAGAGTTTGAGAGAACAAATTTAGTAATATAAGTATCTGAATAGTTATTATTGCTTGCAAAAGCCGAAACCATAAATAATGCAACGATTAACAAAGAAATAATAAATTTGCTTTTCTTTATCATGATAAACACCTCCTGAAATAAACTCCATTGCGGTTATTTTTAAAATCCCGAAACTTAATTGTCATAAACTTTTTTACTATCTTTTTATGTACTATCTTTTAATGATATAATAAACAAAGATTCTTAAAATTTAATTAAAAGAAAGAGGTGCAATATATGTTTGATAGTTTGAATTTTCCATATCCTTCTAAAAGAGTGCCAATTTATGCTAAAAAGGGAATGATTGCTACTTCTAATCCTTTGGCTTCTCAAATAGGTGTAGATATTTTAAAAAAAGGTGGAAATGCTGTTGATGCAGCTGTTGCAGTTGCTGCTTCTTTAACAGTTTTAGAACCAACTTCAAATGGAATAGGTGGAGATGCTTTTGCTATAGTATATAAAGATGGCAAAATATATGGTTTAAATGCAAGTGGCTACGCTCCAAGGAATTTGACTGTGGAAAAATTAAAATCTAAAGGTTATGAAAAGATACCAGCTCATAGTTGGGAATCAGTTACTGTACCTGGTGCTCCTGCTGCGTGGGCGACTTTATCTAAAGAGTTTGGAGAATTACCTTTAGAAGCATTATTAGAACCAGCTATAGATTATGCAAATGAGGGATTCCCTGTTTCTCCAGTAACTGCAAAGTCGTGGAAAAATGCCTTTAACCTTTATAAAAAAGAATTAAAAGAAGAAATTTCTAAAGCATGGTTTGATGTTTTTGCTCCTGAGGGTAGAGCACCAGGAGTTGGAGAAATTTGGTCGTCTAAATTACATGCTCAAACTTTGGAATCTATAGCAGAATCATCCGCGAATTCCTTTTATAATGGGAAATTGGCAGAAAAGATAGTTGAATTTTCTAACAAAACAGGAGGATATATTTCAAAAGAAGATTTAGAAGATTATGAACCTATTTGGGTTGAACCATTAAGTGTTAATTATAGAGGATACGATGTATGGGAATTACCTCCTAATGGTCAAGGAATAATAGTTTTGATGGCACTAAACATTTTAAAAGAATTTCATTTCCAATGTAAAGAATATTCAGAGAGTTATCATAAGCAGATAGAAGCATTAAAGTTAGCATTCGCCGATGGTTTAAAATACATAACAGATATAAACAATATGAAGGTTAAAATAGAGGATTTGTTATCAGAAGAATACGGTAACAAAAGAAGAAAACTTATAGGAAAAGAAGCCTTGTTACCTGAAGCGGGGGATCCATATTCTGGTGGAACGGTATACTTTGCTACAGCCGATGAATACGGTAATATGGTTTCATACATACAGAGTAATTACATGGGATTTGGTTCTGGAATAGTCATTCCTGATACCGGAATAAGTTTGCAAAACAGAGGTGTGAGTTTCTCGCTAAATGAAGAAGACAATAATTGTCTGAAGCCTTTAAAAAGACCTTATCATACTATTATTCCTGGTTTTCTAACAAAAGATGGAAATGCAATAGGGCCTTTTGGAGTGATGGGAGGGTACATGCAACCACAAGGTCACTTACAATTCCTTATGAATTTTATCGATTTTAATTTAAATCCACAAGCGGCTTTAGATGCACCAAGATGGCAATGGATAAAAGAAAAAGAGATTATAGTAGAGAAGGCATTTCCTACATATATTCTTGAAACGTTAGAAAATAAAGGTCATAAAATAAAAGTATCATTAAATTCTTCCGAATTTGGAAGAGGACAATTTATTTATAGAAACGATGAAGGAGTTCTTATAGGTGGAACTGAGCCACGAGCAGATAGTAATATCGCATGCTTTTAAAATAAATTTAATCTGATTTCTAAAAATATTATAATTATTAGTGGTAGAATATAGTTAGATAAGCTAACTATATTGAGGTGATAAAACTGCCGTCTAAAGTAATTAGTCTATTAATCTTTTCTTCTATTAGTAGTTCTTTCTGGGCAATTTATAAAGTAGTATTTAATTTATTCTTAGGGGATATAGGTTATACTAACCAATTTATAGGACAAGTAACATCTGTAGAGATGTTAGGTTCTGCAATACTGGGAATTATAATTGGCATATTGGGAGACAAAATAGGGAAGAAAAAAATGCTTTTGATTTCTTCCATGGGTTTTGGAATTTTAATTTTAATAAGAAGTATCTTTCCATATAAATTCATATTGTTATTTTTAGGTTTTATCAGCGGGGGGGTTATGAGTTCAAGAACTTTACTTTTAAACTCTTATATAATTGATATCACAGATCATTCAATCAGAGGAACCGCTTTCGGATATAACTTTGCCATTTTTATGGGTAGTGGTGTATTAGGTAACTTTGTCGGTGGTTACATGGGTGAGTATTTCGGATTAAAAGCAACTCTTTATATTACTGGAATTTGTTATGCTGTATCCCCAATATTTTTAAGAAAAATTTCAGAAAGCACAGGCGATAAGAATATTTCATTTAAAAAAGTTTTCGACTTCTCCGAATATAATAAAGATGAAAGATATATAATAAAATTTTATCTTTTGAGAACAATTGCTGTAGCTTTTGGAGCAGGATTATTTGTTAATTTTGGAAGCGTAATATATAGAGATCTTTTTGATATGTCTCCTTCTCTTATTGGAATATCTTTATCTATAGCTCAATTTGGGGCAGCGGTTGGATCCGCCTTATCTCCAATTCTTTCTAAAAGATTTGGACCTTTTAAATATACTTTCATTTTAAACAGTTTGGTTATACCTTTAATTATAGGACTGGGTTTCATACGAATCCCTTTACTTTTCATTGTGCTCTATGCTTTAAGATTTACTTTTATGAATATGACAACACCAGTCGAAACTTCTTCTGTCCTGAGTTCGCTTCCAAAAAGTCGAATAACCTCCATTAACAGTTTAAAAAATGCTGCTAATTTTTTAACAAGATCATTAGCAGCCACGATATTTGGAGTTGTAAGCATGTTACCTCAAGGTTACACTTATTTGTTTTTGATAAGTTCGGTTTTTTATGCAATAGCCCTATTTTTTATGCACAAACTTTTCATTCCATTAAAAAAGAGTGGGATTTTAAATAAATTGTACAAAAACAATTCTTAACTTTAAAACGAAAAATTAAAAACCTCTTCTCTACCTGGAATAGAGGATTGAGCTCCTTTTCTTGTGACAGAAATAGCTGCTGCTTTGTTTGCAAAGTTAAGACTTTTTATTAAATCATTTGTTTCTTCATAAGCTACGGAAAATGCTCCATTAAAAATGTCTCCAGCTGCTGTTGTATCTATTGCTTTTACTTTTATACCTGAAACTTTTTCTGTTTTTCCATTTTCATCAAGGTAAACACAACCTTTATCCCCAAGTTTTACTATTAAGTTTTTTACTTTAGTTATTTCTTTGAATTTTATGACAGCTTTGTCCATTTTTGATTCATCAAAGGTTATGCTGATTTTTTCACACAAGAATCTGAACTCTGTTTCATTAGGTGTTAAAAAATCTACTTTTTCTAAAATACCTACGTTGGTATTACCGACAGGTGCCGGATCATATACAATTTTTATTCCTTTTTCATGCAACCTTGAAATCGCGTATTCTACACTTTCTATTGGGATTTCATTCTGTAATAAGCATACGTCAATTTTATTTTGATATTTATTCAAAAACATATCTATTTTTTCTTTATCTATTTTATCGTTTGCACCAGTAAAAAGTATTATTCTATTTTCACCTTTTTTATCAACCTCTATATAAGCTCGACCAGTTAATTCTTTTTTTTCTATAGTATAGCCTTCTATGTTAAAATTTTCGAAGTTTTTAGATATTTCTTTTCCATATTCATCATCCCCCAAACAGCTACAAAAAAACACAGGTTTTTTTGATAGCTTTGCGACAGCTATTGTTTGGTTAGCTCCTTTACCTCCAAAATAAAAATCCAAGGATATCGCTTTTTGTGTTTCACCAGGTAGAGTGAAATGATCTACATTAAACACTATGTCCATATTGCTACTACCAATTACAGCAATCATTGTAATATCTCTCCTTTTTTCTGTTTAGAAAGGTGGGGAATTTCCCCACCCGAGAAAATTTATTGATTTACTAATTGTAATTCTACTGGGAAATAAATAGTTCCGGTTTGCAAATATTCTACAGCTTTTTCCACAGCCAATGAACCCATTAAATAAGGTTGTTGTGCAATAGTTGCTGCTAATTCTCCTCTTTTTACGGACTCTAATGCATCGGGAGTAGCGTCGAATCCCACTACTATTATATCATCTATTTTCCCAGCCGCTTTTATTGCTTCTAAAGCACCTAAAGCCATTTCGTCGTTATGTGCAAAAACAGCATTAACATCAGGATGAGCTTGAAGAAGATTTTCCATAACTACTAATCCTTCAGCCCTGTTATAATTTGCTGTTTGTCTTGCTACTACCTTAATATTAGGATATTTAGCTATTTCATCGTTAAATCCTTTTCCTCTATCTCTTGCAGAAGATGTACCAGGAATGCCGACTAATTCAATAACTTTTCCTTTAGCGCCAATTTGTTCTGCAATAAAAGCACCTGCCATTCTTCCGCCTGCTACGTTATCAGACGCAATATGTAATAATACTTTTCCTCCACTAGCACCTCTATCCACTGTAATAACTGGTATGTTTGCATTGTTAGCTTCTTCTATAGCAGCTACGACTGCATCACTGTCTGTAGGATTTATTAAAATTATATTAACTTTTTGCGAGATCAGATCTTCAACGTCGTTTAGTTGCTTTGCCGAATCATCTCTGGCATCGACTATAATTAGTTCGACTCCCAATTCTTTAGCTTTATCTCGTGCACCATTTGCTAAATCAACGAAGAAAGGATTGTTCAATGTGGAAATAGATAGGCCAACCTTCAATGCAAAACTAAAAGTTGAAAAAATGACTAAAGCAAATAATAAAAGTAACTTTTTCATACTACTCAGCCTCCCTTAAAGTATTTTTTTTACTATGTTCCAGTGAGTATCTTTTTCCTAATCCTTTAATCTTGGTGTTCTAAAAAAACAGCCAAAAGAATTATTATTCCTTTCACTAAATCTTGATAAAATGGAGAGATATTCATTAAATTCATTCCATTATTTATTGTGCCTAAAAGCAAGGCTCCGAACAAAGTTCCCAATACTCCACCTTTACCACCTGCTAAACTTGCCCCTCCCAATACAACAGTTGCAATAGCGTCTAATTCGTATCCTTGACCAAAAGTAGGTTGTGCGCTATTTAATCTTGCTGTCAAAATAATTGCGCTTACAGCCGAAAATAAACCGCTAAGCATGTAAATAACTACTTTGTAACGATTTACATTTACACCGCTTAGCCTCGTTGCCTCTTCGTTGCCACCTATCGAATAAATATAAAGGCCAAGCTTTGTCTTTTTTAATATATAAAGGCTTAGAAAAAACATCCCCAACATTATTAGAACAGGAACAGGAATTCCTAATACGTCCCCTCTTCCGAGAAATCTAAAGTTATTTGGGAATAGAGAAATCGGTATACCTTTTGTATATGCCAAAGTTAAACTTCTTCCAATTGCCATTGTTGCTAAAGTAACAATAAATGGTTGTATTTTCCCTTTTGAAATGACAATACCATTGAAAGTTCCCATAACTGCACCAATCAAAAGGCCAACACAGATTCCCAAGAGAACATTTCCACCTTTTACTATAGAAGCCATTACCACAGCACTAAGTGCAAATGTAGAACCGACGGATAAATCTATACCTCCACTGATAATAACTAATGTCATGCCAAAACCTAAAATAGCAATAGTTGAGGCTTGTCTAAAAACATTGATTATATTATTCATGTTAAAAAAACTATCAGTAAAAATAGACAAAATAATGAACAATCCTATGAATCCAACCAAAGCAGGATTTTTTCTCATGAAATCTAAAATTTTTTTAAGCATTTGCTATCAATCCCATGCTACCTTTTAATATTTTTTCTGGGGAGAATTCTTGCCTTTCCATAATATCTACCATCCTTCCTCTATGCATAATCATTACTCTATCACAGAGACCCATAATCTCCGGTATTTCAGAGGAAACTAATATCACACCCATTCCTTTATTTGCTAACTCGTTGATAAGTTTATAAACTTCTATTTTGGATCCAACGTCTATACCTCTGGTCGGTTCTACTAAAATAGCAATCTTAGGATTTTTTAAAAGAAATTTTGCGAGTACGACTTTTTGTTGATTACCTCCTGATAGATTTTTAACTAATTGTTTCTCAGAAGAAGCTTTTATATTGTAATTTTTTATTTGTTTTTTTGTTTCATTTTCTGCTTTTTTCCAGTCAACATTCAATAAAGAAGCAAACTTATCAGAATTAGCAAGTGCTAAATTTTGTGTAACGTTTAATAAAAGTACAAGGCCTTGAGATTTTCTGTCTTCTGGAACTAAAACGATCCCTTTTTTCAAAGCCTGTTCTGGACTTTTAATCTCTTTTAGTGTTTCTCCATTAATCATAAGATTTTTAAACTTGGATTTGTAAACACCATATAATCCTAAAGCTAATTCAGATTTACCACAACCTACAAGTCCTGTTATTCCAAATATCTCCCCTTCTTTTACTTCAAAAGATACGGGAGTTACTTTACTAAGTACTTCAAAATCCTCAACCTTAAAAATAATTTTGTCTTTTATTTCATTGAATTTTGGAAACATTTCTTTTATTTCTCTTCCTACCATCATTTTTATCAAATCATCTTGCGTAAACTCTTCTAAATTCCCGCTTTCTACTAACTTTCCATCTCTTAATACAGTGACTCTATCCGCAATTTGATATACTTCTTCTAGCTTATGAGTTATAAAAATAATAGAAATTCCTTTTTCTTTAAGTTCTCTCATAACTTTAAATAATATTTCTGTTTCATGTTCAGAGATGGTGGCTGTTGGTTCATCCATGACTAATATTTTTGCATTTGAAGAAAGTGCCTTTGCTATCTCTACAAGCTGTCTTTCTGAAACATTCAATTGGGAAACTTGAATTTTAGGATCTTTTTCAAAACCAAGCATTTTTAAGTATTTTTCAGATTCTTTAAACATTTCTTTGAAATTTATGTTGAAAGAAGATCCTATCTCTTTACCTAAAAATACATTTTCAGCTATAGTTAAATTTTCTGCTAACATTAACTCTTGATGAATTATTGAAATCCCTTTTTTCTTTGCATCTATAGGAGAATTAAACTCTACTTTTTCTCCATTCAAAATAATTTCTCCGCTATCGGGCTTATAAATCCCACCTAAAATTTTTATCAATGTACTTTTTCCAGCACCATTCTCTCCTAAAAGAGCATGTATTTCATTTTTTTGCAAATCAAAATTCACTTTATCAAGAGCAAGAACTCCAGGAAAAATTTTGGTAATTTCCTTCATTTCAAGTAACATTAGAATATCACTCCTGAGACTAAGATGATGTTAGAATAAGGCGTACATTCTCCTGTACGAATAAAAAATTTAGAAAATTTTGCAAATTTTTTAAAATCTTCGTAGGGTAATCTTTCTATCTCTACCTTTAAAAATGTATTCATAATTTTTTCATAATTAACAATATTTTGCTTTTCCATTTCTTCTGCAATAATTACTTTTTCTACTTCTAATTCTTTTAAAACAGCATTTATTGTTTCTATAAAACTTGGTTTACCCTTATCGACCACTAAATCTGCATAATCAATACCTTTAGGGATGGGATATCCCATATCAACAATTGTGATCATATCTTTATGACCTACAGATGCAATAAAAGATGCTATTTTAGAATTAAATATTCCCTGCTTTTTCATATGCTTCGCTCCTTCTTGTACTATTTCTTACAATTACTTTGTTTGGAAATAGTTTTACTGGTAAAGCAAAAGAATCTTCTTTCTTCAATATAATCTTATAAATAATTTCTGCAGCAGTTTTTCCCATTTCGTAAATGGGTTGACTCACAGTTGTTAAAGCTGGAGAAAACATTTTGCTGAAAGTTATATCATCATAGCCAGTAACACCGACATCCTTCGGAACATTAATATTTTTTGACTTTAGGTATTCAATAACGCCATATGCTATTAAATCGTTTGAACAAACAATTACATCTGGTAAAACTTTTATTTTCTTTGCAACAGAAAGGCCTGATTCATAGGTATACTCTGCTTCATATATTTGGTAATCTAAATTGTACTTTTCAACAAAATCTAAAAATGCTCTCAACCTTTCTGTTGCACTGAATATTTCTTTTTTACCACTAATAAATGTGTATTTTTTATGGTTCGTTTTGTATAAATATTCGAGTAAATTTTGCATGCCTTGATAGTTATTGGAGCATACATAAGAGAAATTGTTTTCTTTTATAACCCTATCAATAAAAACTATATGTACATTTCTGTTAATGAGTTCTTCTGCATGGTCTCCTATACCGGAGTACAAAATACCATCAACTTTTTTCTCGGTAAGTAATTTTAGTAATCTTTCTTCTTCTTTAACATCGTTATCTGAATTACATATAATTGCAGAAAAACCTTTGGATCTCAAATAATCTTCCGCTCCTCTTACTATAGTTGCGAAAAAAGGGTTAGCAATATTAGGAATTATAATGCCTATAGTTTTTGTATATCCTATTCTCAAACTTCTGGCAAGTGAATCGGGATAATAATTAAGTTTTTTAACTGCTTTTAATACTTTTTCTTTTGTCTCTTTTTTGACAGGTAAAGAGCCATTCATTACACGAGAAACAGTTGATATAGACACTCCAGCTTCTTTTGCTATTTCTTTTATCGTAACTTTGTCAGGCATAAAAACCACCTTGTTAAATTTTTCTTGCAAACGTTATCATAGCTAAAAGCCAAAAACCTTCTAATGTAACATTTTTCTTGCAAACGTTTTCAAACATATCTACACAAAGTATACCAATAAAATAAAAAAATTGCAAATCTGACCTCAGTCATTTATTTGCAATTAAGAGTGAATAAAAGTGTTTATATAAAATTTTCTTTAGTTCTCTTTAAATTATAGTTCTTTTATAATATCCTGAACTTCGTTTCCACCAGTTAGTTCCAAGAATATATCTTCCAAACTTTTGTTTCCAGCTTTGGAAAAACTCCTTAATTCTTCCATTGTTCCTTCCACAAGAAGCTTGCCATGATTAATTATGCCTATTCTATCACACATTTTTTCTGCTATTTCAAGAATATGTGTTGTAAAAAATATACATGAACCTTCATTTTTATACTTTTGTAGAAGTTCTTTCAATATTCTTGCGGATCTAGCGTCTAATCCAACCGTAGGTTCATCTAAAAATATTACCTTTGGTTTTCTCATTAGAACGGATGCTACCATCAATTTTTGTTTCATACCATGAGAATAATCACCGATATAATCAGACAAATAATCTAGTTCAAAAGCTTCACAAATTTCATTGAATCTTTTGTTAACTTCATTTGTATCGACTTTATATACGTTCATAATAAATTCGATATATTCTTGCCCTTTCAAATTTTCGTACATTTTAGGCTCGTCCGGAACAACACCTATTTCTCTTTTTATTTCTATTTCATAGTTCTTATAATCTTTGTCTAAAATAAATACTTGGCCAGATGTGGGTCTTAGGGTACCTGTAAGCATTCTGATAGTTGTAGTTTTCCCTGCACCATTTGGTCCCAAAAATCCATATATTTCTCCAGGTTTTATATCTAAATTGATTTCATCGACGGCTGTAAAATCTTTAAATTTTTTAGTTAAATTTATTGTTTTTATCAATAGAATGTTAGCCTCCTTTTTTATTTTATTTTACGGTCTTTAGAAATTCTAAAATTCACATTTTATAAATAGTGTAACGTTTAACTCTTTATAAAATATTTTCATAACTATAATTCTTACTAACTATGAATTTTTTTAACTTTTCGGTACTTGTACCAAAGGATAGGTGAGAAAGCTCCGCCTTGAACCCATTGTTAGATCAAAAGCTTGTTTTCAAAAATCTCTATTTCTAAAATGTCTATCTAATTCTTACTAACCATGAATTTTTTAACTTTTTGGTACTTGTATCTAAGGAAAGGGGAGAGGGCTCCGCCCTGGACCCACTC
This sequence comes from Petrotoga sp. 9PWA.NaAc.5.4, assembly GCF_002895485.1. NCBI lineage: Bacteria > Thermotogati > Thermotogota > Thermotogae > Petrotogales > Petrotogaceae > Petrotoga > Petrotoga sp. 9PWA.NaAc.5.4. Next base: position 24,482 of record NZ_AZRK01000001.1, on the reverse strand, counting down.
TAAATTCAAAAGATTATTATTAAAAAACTCTCATTTCTAAAGTTTCAATTTAATTCTTTGACCTTTTTCAGTACTTGTAGCCAAGGAAAAGGGAGAGGGCTCCGCCTTGAACCCATTGTTAGATCAACAGCTTGTTTTCAAAAAACTCTATTTCTAAAGTCCCTGTATTTAATTACTTTAGAAATTCTAAAATCTAAGCTTTATAAATATTTCAAGTTTAATTTTATAAAAATAGCTTCTAAATTTTACTTTGAAGACTCGAATAAGACATCTCTGTAGAAAATCAGTACTTGTAATCAATTCTAATTTGTCGTTTTATTTGCTTTAGCTTTTGTTTTTCCAACTAACAATCTATCAGTATTGAAAATCCATACACCAATTGCTATCATAATACCAGCAAAAACAGCTGAATATATGATGCCAGAAATAACGAAGGTATATTCATTTAACATCAAAGATTTCATTGCCATCATTGGATGTGAAAATGGAATTATATAAATAATTATTTGAAGTATCTTGGGCATAGTTGAAAAATCCACAAACATTGTCATCAACATTGGAAATAATGCTAACATAGTAATTGGAAATACCCAAGTCTGAGCACTTTTATAATCTTTTGCAAAAGTTCCCAAAACTATACACAGCGAAAGCCCTGCTAAAAGTGCCATAAATAAAGAAAGCCCGATAAAGACATAATCTTGGATGCTCAAACCCAAGCCATATGTGCTTAAATCTATTCCAGAGAAAGTGAATGCTTGCATGTAATAAATCATACCAACCATGTATATTGCAGATAGGATTAAACCGCTTACAGCGCTTGCTGTTATCTTTCCCAAAATTATATAGTTTCTTTTAACAGGGAGAGTTAACAATGTTTCAAGAGTTTTATTCTCTTTTTCTAATCCCATAGAGGAGATTATAGAAGAACCAGCTGTTGTTATTATCATCATAATAAGAATGGGCATGAGGTAAGATTGTCCACTGAAAGTGTTTATTATTTGGTTTGGAGTCGCTCCTTCAAATTCTATTTCTCTTAAAAATGTGCTTTGACTAGTAGTTATAGGGTTTAGTATTAAACTGGGTTCTAAATTGACGTTATTAGTTATTAAAATTTTTGTGATCTCTTTTTCTACAGCTGATAAAATTGAATCCAGAACACTTGAAGAAATACCATCAAAAGCTCCGGTACCTTGAAGAACCCAATTAATATTTAACTGACCAGGCTTATTGTTATAGATAGTTTGTGTAAAATTTGAAGGTATCTCTATTAACGCAACACCTTTATTATTCACAACTTCTTGAAGACCTGCTTCTAAATCAGTACCATTGTAAACAACTTGGGAAGCTTGATTTAGTATACGAGAAGTTAACACACCAAAAGTTCCATCATCGTGATTTATTATTCCAATTACAGGTTTACTTTCAACTCTTTCTTCTACGCTACCAATACTTTGACCTATCATCGCAAAAACAAATGCCATCGCTGCAACAGAAATTATAGATCCTATTGTTAGAACTTCTTTAAGTTCTTTTTTAAACATATTAAAAAACATCATTTTACCACTTCCATGAAAACATCCTCAATGTTTTGTGCGTGGTATTTCGTCTTTAACTCATCTGGAGTTCCTATTTCGATGATGGTTCCTTTGTTTATCAATGCGACTCTGTCACACATGTATTCAACTTCCAGCATATTATGAGATGATAGCAAAACAGCACCACCGATTTTCACACTTTCTTTAATCATGTTTCTAATTTCTCTTGCATTTATAACATCGAGACCCGAAGAAGGTTCATCTAATATAGCTAACTTTGGCTCAGTCATCATGGTTCTTCCTATAAGTAACTTTCTAATCATACCTTTACTGTATGTTTCAATTTTATCGTTTATTTTATCCCCGAGTTTGGCAATTTGTATTCCTTTTTCAACCATTTTTTTAAAGTCAGCATTTTTCTTTGTAAAAAATTTAGCTATGAACTCTAAATATTCTTTTCCTCTTAAATTTCTGTATGCCCCGGCATCTTCAGGAAGATAGCTAATAATTCTTCGTACATTTTCGCTATCTTTTTTCACATCGTAATTATATACTTTTATACTTCCAAAAGTGATTTGAATGAGAGTAGCAATTGTTCTTAAAGTCGTTGTTTTCCCTGCACCGTTTGGGCCTATTAATCCAAAAATTTCTCTCTCTTTAACTTCAAAAGAGATATTTTTCACAGCTTCAAAACTCCCATAATTTTTTACAAGGTTTTTGACTTCTAATGCTGTCAAAAGATTTACCCCCTTAAAAATTAGTATATTACAATTTGAAATACTCAAATGAACATAAAGAAAAACTGAAATTAGATGTACCCCAACATTAATATTACTAAATAATCAAAATATAATATTTTCAAAAGAATTTTATAAAAGATCAAAGTACATTGGAAAACGTTGACAGAGATTTATAACGTCTTTTTTTATTTCTTGAGCTAAATCTTTATCTATAGTTCCCTCTTCGTCTTGAACGTTATTAGCAACTTTTGCTATCAACTCAGCTATTTCAATCATTTCCTCTTCTTTCATTCCACGCGTAGTAACTGCAGGAGTTCCTATTCTTATTCCGCTTGTCACAAAAGGGGATAATTTTTCTTTGGGAACGGTATTTTTGTTGACAGTTATATTACATTCTTCAAGAGCTTTTTCAAGAGCCTTTCCCGTTACATTCAATTGAGTCAAATCTACTAAAAACAAATGAGTATCAGTTCCACCAGACACTATTCTAAAATTTTTCTTTGAAAGTTCTAAAGAGAATTTTTGAGCATTTTTGACAACTTGTTTTTGATATTCTTTGAACTCTTTTTTCATAGCTTCTTTGAAAGCAACTGCTTTTGCAGCGATTATATGTTCTAAAGGTCCTCCTTGAATACCTGGGAAAATAATCTTATTGATTTCTTTGTACAATTCTTTATCGTTGGTTAATATTATTCCCCCTCTGGGGCCTCTTAATGTTTTGTGAGTGGTTGAAGTGACTACATGAGCATATTCTAAAGGATTTGGATGAATACCTGCGGCAACTAATCCCGCAAAATGAGCCATATCAACTACTAAATATGCACCAACTTTATCAGCAATTTCTCTAAACCTTTTAAAATCTATAATTCTTGAATAAGCGCTACCCCCTGCAACAATCACCTTTGGTTTTGTTTCGACTGCTAATTTCTCAACTTGGTCATAATCTATGACTTCAGTTTCTTCATTAACTCCATAAGAAACTACGTTATATAGCATTCCAGAAAAATTTACAGGAGCACCATGTGTAAGATGTCCACCATGACTTAATGACATTCCCATTAAAGTATCTCCTGGTTTCATTAAAGCAAAATATACTCCCATATTGGCTTGTGAACCTGAATGCGGCTGGACATTGGCAAATTCAGCATTAAAAAGAGCCTTCACTCTTTCTCTTGCTAAAGTTTCAACTTCGTCTATAAATTCACAGCCTCCATAATATCTCCTTTTTGGATACCCTTCAGCGTATTTGTTAGTAAATATGCTACCTGCAGCTTGCATAACGGATTTTGAAGCATAATTCTCAGAGGCTATTAATTCTAAACCAAATTCTTGCCTTTTTAATTCTTTTTGAAGTATATCATAGACTTCTGTATCACTTGCTTTTAGATCTTCCCACACGAATGGAAGCCTCCCTTTTATGTATATTTACTCACTTTAGAAATTATGAAATTCATATTTTATCAATATTTTAGCGTTTAACTTTTTATAAAAATATCTCCACAATTCTAATTTTGATCTGTTCTCTATTTCTTTAACTTATTCTGTACTTGTACCGAAGGAGAGGGGAGAGGGCTCCGCCCTGAACCCACTTTAAGTTCAAAAGCTTATTTTTCAAAAATCTCTATTTCTAAAATGTCTATTTAATTCTTACTAACTATGAATTTTTTTAACTTTTCGGTACTTATACCGAAGGAGAGGGGAGAGGGCTCCCCCCTGAACTCACTTTAATTCAAAAACTTATTTTCAGAAAATCTTCATTTTTAAAGGCTCCAATCTATATTTTATAAGCATCTGTAATACATTATAAATTAGAAATTTTATTTTTAGTTTCTGAGCTTTTTCTCATTTTAAATCAAAGTAATCAATCACGGCATTTTTAATCATTTCCGCAAACTTATCAACGTACTCACCTGTTTTAAATTTCGCTTCGACTTCAGGATTACTTATAAATTCCATTTCAAATAATATAGCGGGGCTTTTAGTGTATGCTAAAACCGCAAACTCACCTTTATGTATTCCCCTGAATTTGATTCCATTACCTCCAATATAATTTCCCAGCATCTTTGCAAAGTTTTCACTTTCATCTAATGTGTTTTCTTTATCTTTTACCCAAGTTTCTATAAGACTTTTATCCTTACTCATGTCTAAGTTTTCTCGATAAGCTATTCTTCTTGCATAAGCATTCTCAGAAAAATCAAAATAATAAACTTCTGAACCCGATACTGTTTTATCACTTGGGAAGTCGTTCATATGTATACTTATAAATAGATCAGCTCCTTTTTCGTTTGAAAACATTGCCCTATCGTATAGATCTACATAGATATCTGTTGTTCGTGTAAGGTAAACATTAATGCTATAGGGTTGTAACAATTCTTGAACCTTTTTAGCTACAGCTAAGGTTATATCTTTTTCAAATACTTTATTGGGTCCTACAGCTCCAGAATCTATACCTCCATGGCCAGGATCTAAAACTAAAACAGGTAAGGCGACATTTTCTTCAAATGAAAGGTCTAATATTATTCTGTCTTCTTCTATTATTTCATTCACATCGGCAGAGTTATTTAACTTTATTTGAACCCATACCTCCGTCGGAGAATAATGATAAGCTTTTATATGGTTAATTTTATTGTTGTATTCTTCATAATAATAAGTATCTGGTACTTCAGCGCCTTTAATCTTTATTAAGTAGCCAGATCTATTTACAAGAGGATATACTCCAACTTCTTCAGCAGAAGATGAAAGTTCTATAATAATTCTTGCATCAGTTTTTTGTATTATCGTTTTTATAGATAAAACTTTAGCTAAAGGTATGTTTAAATATACGGATGTTGGGTTAGAAATCAATTCAAGGTTCATAACCTTTGCTAATAATTCTGGAGTTAAATATACCTTTCCGTCTACAATTTTTAAGTCTGTTGGATCAAAATGTAAAGATTCACTACTGTTTATGATTGCCAAACTGCTTTGTGGAAAAATAAAAACATTCCATTTGCTATCTTTTATGTATATAAGGGTAGAATTATAAACCTCTAAACTTTTGCCACTTTTTTGAGCGATAATATCAAGATTAATGTAAGTGTTATCCCCTTCTGTTATTACATATTTTGAATCAATTTCCCGCCATTGAAAATAGACACTTTTTGAAAAACTTAAAATAGAAAACATTACAAAAAAGAAACATAAAAAAATTTTTAGAAAATCACTTACTTTTATATTCACTGCTTTCTCCTCCTGAGTTTTTAGATAAAAGTTCGACTATTTTGGAAGGTATTTGATAATTAGGAAGAACAAAGTCTGCATATCCTTCTTCCACTACAATTTTAGGCATCCCATAAACAACACATGTTTCTTTTGATTCAGCTATTACCTTTCCTCCATAATGTTTGACTTTAAATGCCCCTTTTGCTCCATCTCTACCCATTCCTGTTAAAATAGCAGCTAAAGTATTTTCTTTAAATATTTCTGAGGCTAAATCAAAAGTAAAATCTGCTGAAGGTCTAACATTATTGATCTTTTCACTTTTGTCTAAAAAAAGTTTTATTTTATGAGCATCTTGTTTTAATCCCAAATGATAATCTCCAGGCGCAACATATACAACATTTCTTTGAAGTAATTCTCCATCTTCTGCTTCTTTAACCTTTAAATTAGATATCTTATCGAGTCTATCAGCCAAGGATTTTGTGAAACCTGGTGGCATGTGTTGAACTATTATAACAGGTACATTCAAATTTTCCGGAAGTTGTGTGATGATGGTATCTAATGATCTTGGACCTCCTGTAGAACTAGCAATCAAAACAATTTTTTGGCCTATTATGTTAAAATTAGTTCTTTTTTTAATTTTTTGACGTTCCAAAAAATGTAAAGCTTTAAGTTTTTCAATTGGAACATTTATACTTTCTCTAATTTTTTTTAACAATTCATCTTGAACATCTCTAAAAGTCCACGATGTACTTCCTGCAGGTTTCTGTATAAAATCAAAAGCACCTTTCTCCAAGCATTCTATTGTTATATCTGCATCTTTGGAGGTCAAACTACTTACCATAATAACTCTTGTCGGGAATTTTTGCATGATTTCTGTTAATGCTTCAAGCCCATTTTTTCTGGGCATCTCTATGTCTAATGTTATAACATCTGGTTTTAAAGATAAAACCTTTTCAACAGCTTCTTCGCCATCTTTAGCTATTGCGATAACCTTCATATCTGGTTGCTGATCAATTATATCTTTTAAAACCATTCTCATAAATGGCGAGTCATCTACTATTAAAACCTTTATTGGATCCACTAATAGCTCCTCCTGTGTTTACAAATTTATTTACTCAATTTAGAAATTCTAAAAATCACATTTTATAAGTATTTTAGTGTTTAACTCTTTATGAAATATATTTACAATTATAATTTTGACAAATTCTGTATTTTTTTAACTTCTTTGGTACGTATACCAAGGGAAAAGGAGAGAGTTCCACCCTGGATCCGTTATAAATTCAAAAACGTATTTTTAGAAAATTCACATTTTTAAAGTCCTTATTATAAATTTTTATCAGAGGGTTTTTTAATAGCTCCGACAATATTGAGAACCAACAAAAATATACCTGCTATTATTATACCGTATTTTGGAGGCAAATTGAAAAAAGCTCTACCAAATATTGTTATTCCTATAGCAACTGCAAATATCGAAGTTATAAGCACAGCAGCTGCTGAAATATCTTTTATTAACTTTACTGAGGAACTATAAAAAGGATGAAGGAAATCTAAAAGTTTTTCAAAGACTGTGTTTATACTTTCCATAATTAGAACAAGAAATACGGATAAAATTATAAAGATAAATTCAATTTCTGTTAGATTTGCAAAAAAAGCAACAATCATAACTATTAAACCAACTAAACTTTGAATTCTAAAGTTTCTTTGAGTTTTATAAATCTCAAAAATTCCTTTAAAAGCATAATTAAAGCTATTCTTTAAACTTTTAAGATTGTTTTCTGATTTGTAATTAGTCCTATTATTATTCATAACCCTTCCCTAATTTTTGAGTCCTTTCATTTAATTTCAACAAATATTTTTTTTCAATCAACGTGTAACCTTTTTTCACTGCTTTTTCATCGATTTCTACGTAATTTTTTGAAACATTTTCTTTAACTATTTTTAAAAGTGTTTCTAAAGGGACTATTTGAGTGACAGCACAAAGCACTCCCAGTCCAACCATATTAGCGACGTTCATATTCAGCAATTCTTCTGCAGCAACTTCAGAAGCTGGAACTCTGATGATTTTTTTAGTTATTCTTTCAATATATGAAGGGATATTATCAACAAATTTCCCATCATAAAACAATATGCCGTTTCTTTTTAAAGTAGAAATATGTGGTATACCAAGATTATGCATTAAGTACAATATATTAAAATTTTTTGATTCTGGGTAGTCTATCGGTTCATTGTTAAAAAGAACATCACAATAGGATAATCCGCCTCTTACTTGTGCTCCATAATGTTGAGTCTGAACAACCCAATATCCTTCTTCTATCAAAGCTTTTGATAAGATAATACCCATCAAAATGTTTCCTTGACCTGCTTCTCCACTAATTCTTATTGAAATTGGATTTAAGGGTGAGAAGTTCATCTTGATGCCTCCCCTGTTGAAAACTGCTTTTTCATTTTGTTATATTTATCCACGTATCCTTCTTTTTCGACGTTTAAAAATTCACCTATGACGATTTTGCCTTTCAACTCTTCCTCATTCATATTTTTTGCTTTATGAACCATAATGGAGTTGTCTTTAAAATATTGCAACATTTCCGAAGGCTGAGGCATTCTGTTATATCTTCCAAAATATGTGTGACAATTAGTTACTACTTCCACAACCGCCATACCTGTATGTTTTATAGCATTTTCTATAAACTTGGTAGTTAACATATAATGATAAACAGTGGATCTTGCTACATAAGTTGCTCCTGAAGTTATTGCCAACTCTACCGGATTAAAATTTTCTTCTAAGTTTCCATAAGGAGAAGTTGATGCGTAACTATCTTCTGGAGTAGTAGGTGAATATTGGCCGCCTGTCATTCCATATATTGAGTTGTTGAAGATTATTACAGTTAAATCCATATTTCTCCTACATGCATGGATAAAATGATTCCCGCCTATTGCGAGTATATCTCCGTCTCCTCCCATAACTACTACTTCAAACTCGGGTTTTGCAAGTTTTACTCCTGTTGCAAAGGCAACGGCTCTACCATGTAACGTATGCATGGTATTAAAATCAAGGTAGCCTGTAACTCTTGAAGAACAACCTATTCCGGATATCACTGCGACTTTATTCTTGTCTAATTGTAAATTGTGAGCAGCTTCTATAAAATTTTTCATAATTATTCCATTGCCGCATCCTGGGCACCATACAGTTGTCATCCTATCTTTTCTCAAATAGTTAAAATACTTTTCAGAAGGCATTTCAACCACCTTTCTAATTTTTAGTTATTATTTAATAACTTTTATTTCTATGCCGCATGTTTCAAAAAAAAGTTTTGTTAAAGCATCTGGATATTCTTTTTTAAAGAGCACCTTTTTTATTCCAGCATTGATTATTAATCTTGCACATACAGAACACGGTTGATGGGTAACATATATAATTGAGTCGCTTGTATTTATACCAAATTTTGCAGCTTGCATTAATGCGTTTTGTTCTGCATGAAGTCCATAACAAATTTCTTGATGTTCTCCACTTTTAATATTTAAATCGTCTCTTATGCATCCTATTACATTACAATGTGGAAAACCAGATGGAGGTTGATTGTAACCTGTAGCCAAAATTCTTTTTTCTTTAACGATTATTGCACCTACTTTCCTATGGACACAAGTTGACCTTTGACTTACAAGTTCAGCAACTTCCATAAAATATTGATCCCAGTCTTCACGTGTTTTATTAGGAATATTTTTTAAACTACCTTTATTATTTAGGTAAATTTCAACTTCCTCTCTTTTATCCAAAAAGGCACCTCCTACTGTTTATTTTATATTCGCTTAAAAAATTCTAAAGCTTAATTTTAACAGTATTTTAGATTCGAATTTTTCCAAAAATACTTCTCCAACTCTAATACTTATAAAACATGAATTTCTTTAACTTTTTTGATGCGTGTAACTAAAGAGAGGGAAGAGGGCTCCGTTCTGAATCCGTTTAAAAATCAAACTTTGTTTTTAGAAAATTTCTCATTTCTAAAGGTTCTATTTATTCTAATGCAATCAATTCCTCAAAAACATATCGTGAAAAATCTAAACCTTTCTTTGTAAGCTTTATAGCTCCATCTTCATATGTTATATACCCTGGAAGATTTTTTAATATCTTGTTTATAAATTCATCTAAAATTGGTTTTTCAAATCTATCTAATAAGGACTCATAACTCAAGCCTTCAAGTAATCTCAAACCCATAAATAAAGTTTCTGTTAGTTCTTGGTATTCGTTATTGTTATAGGTAAACTCATATGCAAAATTATCTGAAGTTAGAGCTTGTACATAAACCTCAATATCACAGGTATTTACGTACCTGAATCTATTTAGATGGCCTCCAGCTGAAAGCCCAAAGCCAATATAATTTAGGTTTTTCCAATAAAATTCGTTATGAAGAGATTCTTTGTTATCTTGAGACCAACTTGATATCTCATATCTATTGTAACCTATTTTTTCTAATTTTTGATAGATAAAATCCAATAAATCTGAAAGAAGGTCACAATCAGGAAGATGCATTTTTCCATTCTCACATAAATTTTTTAAAGGGGTTTCATGTGAGGGATCAAATAAATAATAAGAAATGTGAGGAGGCTTCAATTTTCCAATGTATTCAAGAGTTTTTTCTACTGTGTTTTTATTTTCACCTGGTAAGCCGAGTATAAAATCTATATTGACGTTCTCGAAAAAAGAGCTAATAAGATTATAAGCTTTTACCCCTTCTTCAAAAGTATGTAACCTACCAACGTTTTTCAATATGTTGTCAGAAGCACTTTGAAATCCCACAGAAATTCTGTTTATTCCCATGGATTTATATGTTCTTAGCTTAAATTCATTTATGCTTTCGGGATTTACCTCTATCGTAAATTCTTCTAATTCCGATAGATTGTAATTATCTTTCAAAATATGAAATATATCTTCTATATAATATGATTCAACATATGAAGGAGTACCTCCACCCAAATATACTGTTTTAACCTTTTTGTCTTTTAATTCATTACTTCGTAAGGTGAGCTCTTTTTTTAAAGCGTCAAAATAGATATCTTTAAGTTTTGTGTTTGTTGTTGAAACATAATCGCAGTAGAGGCATCTTCGTTTACAAAAGGGTATGTGTATGTATATTGCTATTTCATTAGAATTCAATAAATATTCCACCTCCCTTGTTATTAAAAGTAACTAACAAAGGAAATTGTAAATTTTTGTTAAACACATAGAATTCATAAAAGATATCTTGACCAACAGCAAATCTTGCACCAATGTGTAAATTTTGTTTAAAAATATTTACAGGAAAAGAAAAAGTTATGTTAGGATAAAAGTTTTCTTCTATATACGATATTCCAATATCTAAAGAATCCAAATAATAATTGTCAAAATTAACTAAAGGGATATCTATGTGAAAACCGGTGGAATAACCAATAGAAATAGGAATTTGTAAAGGTCTGTAAAGTAAAGAAGTTAGTTTAAAATAATTAAAATCATTTAATTTCAAAAATATCAGGTTACCTAACGCATATGTTGGAATATTGAACTCTGCTAAACTTAAATTGTGAATACTATAGTTTTTTTGTTGAGCTTCAATTCTTTGCAAGCTTTTTATATTTACAATACCAAAGAGCTGATTTTCAATTTTATACTCATATCCTAAGGAAATTTTTTCGTTATATATTGGGATATTTATAAAAGCTTTAAAAAGAGATTCGCCAGTTTTAAGTCGAATTGTTCTGTTAAAAATCGTATTTTCTATAAAAAGTGAATTGTAATCATAATAGCTTAATCCAATACCTACACCGTCAAAATTAGATGTGAATGCTGAGATACTTATACCTTTACTATCAATGTCTGGTTTAATTGGTTCATAGCTTATATATGAAAAAGAAACTATGGAAAATAAAACAAAGAAAAAGATAATTAACTTTTTCAAAGTAAATCCTCCTAAATTTCATTAATTTACTGTCTTTAGAAATACTAAAATTCACATTTTATAAATATTTCAACGTTTAACTCTTTATAAAATGCCTCCACAATTCTAATCTTGACCAATTCTCTATTTTTTTAACTTCTTCGGTACTTGTACCGAGAGAGGGGAGAGAGGGCTCCGCCCTGGACCCGTTATAAATTCAAAAGCTTATTTTTTAGAAAATTATCATTTCTAAAGTCCACATTTAATTCCTTTAGCCTTTCGGTACTTGTACCGAGGGGGAGAGGGCTCCGCCCTGAACCCGTTATAAATTCAAAAGCTTATTTTCTAATCTAAAAACTCCTTCAAAATTTGATTGGTTTTTTGAGGATTTGCTTTTCCTTTAGTTCTTTTCATAACTTCTCCAACAAAAAAACCTAAAAGTTTGGTTTTTCCACTTTTATACTTTTCAACGCTATCTGGGTTTTCCCTTATAACTTGTTCTACGATATTTCTCAATTCAGCTTCATCATCAATTTGTTCTAACCCTTTTTCTTTTATAATTTCTTTTGGACTTTTACCTGTTTTATACACTTCTGGAAATATTTCTTTCATGATTTTTGTCGATATCTTACCTGAATCTAAAAGCTCTTTAAAATCACTGAAAAATTCTGGTTTAATCTTAACATTTTCTATGTTATCTTCGTTTTCTTTCATTGCTCTTAACAAATCTGTCATTATCAAATTACTTACAAACTTAGCGTCTTTAACCTTTTCTACACATTTTTCAAAATAGTCTGCTAATTCTTTACTCGAGGAAAGAATTCCTGCATCGTATTCAGGGATATTGTACTGAGTGACAAATCTTTTCATTTTTTCATCGGGCATTTCAGGAATAGTCTTTTTTACAGTATCTATAAACTCATCTGTTAAAATTAAAGGAAGTAAATCAGGTTCTGGAAAATAACGATAATCCATTTCCTCTTCTTTTGTTCTCATAGAAAAGGTCTCTTTTTTTACGGAATCCCATCCTCTTGTTTCTTGAATTAATTCTTCTTCCGTTTCTAAACTTTTTATTAATCTTTCTTTTTCGTATTCTAAAGCTTTTTCTACAAATTTAAAAGAATTGATATTTTTTATTTCCACTCTTTTACTTATTTTTCCAGTATTTTCATCGAGAATAGAAATATTAGCATCACATCTTAAAGCACCCTTTTCCATATCTCCTGTGGATATTTCCGCATATCTTAAAAGGTCTCTCAGTTTTTCCATGAACTGTCTTGTCTGAAATGGAGTCTCAATATCAGGTTCTGTAACTATCTCTAACAAAGGGATTCCTGAGCGATTAAAATCTATGAGACTTTCTTGAGCCGTTGAAATTTGATCACCTTCATGGAGCATTTTAGCGGTGTCTTCTTCCAAATGAGCCCTTCTTATCCTGACTTTTTTATCTCCAATTTTGATGTATCCATTTGTAACTATGGGATGAAAGTATTGAGTGATCTGATAATTTTTTGGTAAATCAGGATAAAAATAATTCTTTCTATCAAAGCGAGAATATTTATTAACTGATCCATTGAGAATTAAACCGGCTTTTATTGCAAGCTTCACAACTTCTTCATTTAATACAGGCAAAGTCCCTGGTTGACCTGTACAAATGGGACATATGTTTGTATTTGGTTCAAATTCAAAATTTTCAGCACTACATGAACAAAAGGCTTTGGTTTTTGTCAAAAGTTGGGCGTGTATTTCAAGCCCTATTATTGTTTTATACATTAATGTTCAACTCCTTGGAAGCTTTTTCAAAGAAGGTATTTGAAAAACTTAAAAGTGCTTCGTCTTTCATTTTTTGTCCCATAAAATGAACTCCAAAAGGTAAATTATTTATATTTCCAAAAGGTATGCTTATTCCTGGTAGACCTGAAAGATTTGCGGGGATTGTAAATATGTCCATAAGATAATATTCAAGAGGGCTTAATCTTTCACCCAATTTTGGAGGTAGTACAGGAGATGTTGGAGTAACTATAACATCGTAATCGTTTAATACTTTATATAATTTTTCACTCATTAATTTTCTGACTTTAGCTGCCTTTGCAAAATATTGATCATAATAAGCTGATGAAAGATTGAAAGTACCCATCATTATTCTTCTCTTCACTTCGATGCCAAATCCGGATTCGCGAGTTGATCTGTACATTTCGCTTAAGCCAGGGGCCTCTTTTCTTAAACCATACCTAATGCCATCAAATCTTGCAAGATTGGATGAAGCTTCAGATGGAGCAACTATGTAATAAACAGCAACCGAATATTCTAATTCAGGAAGATCTATTACATCAACTTTGGCTCTTTTGTCTTTTAGAAACTTTATAGATAGTTCGAACTTTTCTTTTATATCTTCACCAATATGCTCATTGTAAACAATTTTTGGAATGCATACTTTTGCCTTGGAAAGATCAAATTCCAAATTTTCAGTCAAATTTACGTTATGCTTAATAGTAGTAGAATCTTTAATATCTTTGCCTTTCATGATTTCCGTTACCAAAGCAACATCTTTTACATTATTTGCAAATACACCAATTTGGTCTAAAGACGAAGAAAATGCGGTTAAACCGTACCTTGAAATCATACCGTATGAGGGTTTAAATCCAACAACTCCACAAAAAGAAGCTGGCTGTCTAACTGAGCCTCCAGTATCCGAACCTAAGGAAAAAGGTACGTATCCTGCGGCTACTGCTGCAGCAGATCCTCCACTGCTTCCACCGGGTACTCTGGAAATATCTCTTGGATTTTTTACAGGCCCAAAAGCTGATTTTTCATTAGTGTTTCCCATAGCAAACTCGTCCATATTTGTTTTTCCAATAACGCTAAAACCAGCTTTCAATAACTTTTCAACAGCGGTTGCTGTGTATGGAGAATCGTAATTTTCAAGCATTTTTGAAGCGTTTGTTGTTTTAGTACCTTTGATTAAAATATTATCTTTAACAAGGAAAGGAACACCGTAATATTTTCCATCTCTATTCCCCTCAACTTTTTCAATCCTTAAAACAGAATTTATTTCTTTGTCACTTTTTAATATTTTATTTAGGCTACTCTCTATAGTGTTTTTACCAAATAGTTCTTCAATAGTCAAAGACAAAAGTATCACCTCTATATTGTAATTCCTTATGCTTATTTCACTTTAAAACAAATAAAAACTAAAATCAAATACTAAAAGCAGAATAAAGCTTGCTACTAATATCCCTAAGGTTATATAATAAAGTATTCTCCAAATATTATAACTTCTTTTTGTATATCTTATAGGTGTCAACCAACCAAATGTAAATCCCATAGCTAATCCACCTAAATGTGCAAAGTTGTTTATGTTCGCTCCTGGTAAAAACCCCCAGATAACATTTATCAAAATAATTGGTAGAAGGGCTGTACCTGTAACTGGTCTTAAAATCGTAGGTGTATCGTGTCTAAAGCCAGCTCCAAACAAAAGGCCGATTAAACCAAAAATAGCTCCTGATGCTCCAACAGAAATAGCGGTGGGCATAAACATATGAGTTAATATGTTTCCAAAAATTCCTGAAAACATATATATAGTAATAAATCTTTCAGGGCCATATGCTCTCTCAACCAAATTACCGACATAGAACAGAGCGATCATATTAAAAAATATATGGAAAAGTCCTCCATGAACAAACATTGATGTTACAAGTCTAAACCATTCTCCCATTTTTATCAAATTGCCTATCTGTGCACCAAATAGTATATACAATCTTGGATCTGAGAACGCTCTAAGTCCACCTATTAAAAACATAAGCAGAAAAATGATCACGTTTATAATTATCAAAATACTTGTTAGATTTCTTCGCAAGTTTTTTCATCCTTTCGTTTTAATTTTTATAGTTTTAATTATCTTTCTCTAAGTTTTACATTTAGTTTTTGCAATTTGTTGAGAATATTTTTTTCAACTTCGTTAACTTCCTCATCTTTTAACGTTTTATGCTCAGATCTGTACACGATACTTACAGTTATACTTATTTTGTCTTTTGGTAAATTTTTACCTTTATAAACATCGAATATTTGAAATTCTTCGATTATATTGCTACCATCTTCTATAACTTTTTGAATTTCTTTGAATTCCACTGATATAGGTACAACAAAAGCATACTCCCTCTTTATTGCGGGGAAATCAAAATTTCTAATCTTTTTGCTAACATCTTTTCGATTTGCAAACAAGGTATCGAGGTTTATCTCACATATATAAACTGGGGACTTTATTTCATAAAAACTATCAGCAGTCTGAGGATCCAACAATCCTAAAAAACCAATTTTTAGATCATTTAAAAACAACTCAGCACTTTGAGACTTCATCAAACCTATTTGAGAAGATCTAAGAAAATCTACATTCAAACTCCATTCCTTAAAAACATTCTCTAAGTTACCTTTTAAAGTGTAGAACGAAATTTCACGCTTGTCGGTAAAGTCATATTCGTTTTCCCTGCCTGTTGCAATAAATGCTAAATTTGTGAACTCTTTTGCTCCTGTTTCACTACTGTCGTCTTTTAAAAAAACCTTGTCTATTTCAAATAATTTTATATCTCTGTTTTGATTTCTGTAGTTAAAAGAAGTTGCTTCCAACAGCCCATATACTAACTTAGGAGTAATGTATTCATATTCGGATGATAATGGGTTCACTACTTTTAATTCTACATCATCTTCCATCCACATACGTTTTATATTGTTCAAAGGAAAAGTTTTAGCTTCATGAAAACCATTTGCTAACATTATATCTGTAACTCTATCTTTAAAAGCAACAAATTCTCCTTTAGTTCCTGTTAAACCTGATATAGAAGGAAAATATGAAGGAATCTTTGAATATCCATAAACTCTTCCAACTTCCTCAACAATATCTATTTCGTCGATGATATCCGGCCTTTTCGTAGGAATTGATACTAACCAATTTTCATTTTGGTTTACAAAAGTAAAGTCTAATTTGTTAAAAATTTTTTCCACATCAGATTTTTCAATTACTTTGCCTAATCTGCTATTCAAATAATTCTTTCTCAATAAAATACGCTTTTTTTCAATAGTATTTGGATATACATCCGTTGTAAAACCATCTACTTTTCCCGTTGCTAATTCAGTTATGAGTTTTATTAACCTTCCCATGACGATTTCAGAATCGTTTGGGTCAACACCACGTTCAAATCTATAAGAAGAATCAGAGCTTATTTTATGGTAACTTGAAGATTTTCTAATGTTTACAGGATCAAAATAAGCTACTTCTAACAAAACTGACGTTGTATGTTCATTTATTCCACTTAATTCTCCGCCCATTATTCCTCCAAGGGCTATTATGTTTCTACCATCTGTGATGAGAGTCTCATCTCCGCGCAAAGTATATTCTTTTTCATCCAAAAGTAAGACTTTTTCACCATTATTTGCTTTTCTAACAACTATTTGGTTGCCTATGAGGTCTAAATCGAATGCGTGAATTGGATGCCCTGTTTCAAGCATAACATAATTTGTTATATCAACGATATTGTTAATACTCCTTATTCCAGCTCTGCCTAACCTTTTTACAAGCCACAATGGAGAAGGGCCAACTTTTATATTTTTCATAACAGTTGCCATATATCTTTTACATTTATCATATTCAATCGTAACTGGAAACCCTTCACCTTTTTGTATTTGAGTATAATCAAAGAGTGTAAAATTTTCTCCACATCCTATAGCTTCTAGTTCCTTAGCTATGCCTAAATAAGAAAGCAAATCAGGCCTATTGGGGAGTATATCGATTTCTAAAATTTCATCTGCTAAGTTAAAGTATTTTAAAAAGTCCACTCCTGCTTCAACATCATCGATTATTCTGTAAATCTTATCAGCGTCTTCAGATATTCCTAGTTCTTTCAAAGAACACATCATACCTTCAGAAACAATTCCTTTAAAATCTCTAGTTTCTATTTTAACGTTGTTCACTAAAATTGCACCAGGTAAAGCAACAGGAACTTTTTCTTCTGCTTTAACTGTAAGATCACCTGTAACAATCTTTTTTATTGAATTACCTACGTCAATTTCGCAAACAACTAAATTATCAGAATTTTTATGAGGTTTTACATCTTTTATTTTACCAACAACAACATTTGAAAGATTTTTTCCTACTTTAGAGTAGCTTTCAACATCGGTAGTATGAAGTTTTAACTCATTAATTAATTCCTCTGTATTTTTTGTGATATTTATGTAATCTGTTAACCATTCAATGGATACCTTCATTCTTACCTCCTGTGATTTATTAGCCTATATTTACTTTAAAAATTAGTTTTTATCAATATTTTAGTTTTATTTTTTTCAAAAGTATCTTCACTGTGTTAATTTTTATCAACTATCTATTTGTTTAACTTAGTTGATAATTCTCCTGAAAGAACGGGATTAACTTCTTTCTGAGTCCACTTTAAATTCAAAAACTTATTTTAACAAAACCTTTCTTTTCTAAAAAGTTTATCTGTATATTATTCCTCTTATTACCAACTTTCTATAAACCTTACATCATTTTTATAGAACTCCCTCATTTCTGGAACATTGTATTTTAACAACGCAACCCTTTCAACTCCCATTCCAAAGGCAAAACCTTGCCATATTTCAGGATCATAGTTTACACTTTTTAATACATTGGGATGAACTAATCCTGCCCCTAATATCTCTATCCATCCAGAATTTTTACATATGTTACAGCCTTTACCTCCACAAAAGATACAACTTATGTCAACTTCAAAACTTGGTTCTGTAAAAGGAAAATAACTCGGCCTTAAAAGTATTGATACTTTGTTACCAAAAAGTTTTTTTGCCATTGTTTCAAGATACATCTTTAAATGTGAAACAGAAACGGTTTTATCTACATACAAACCTTCCACTTGATGAAAAACAGGAGAATGAGTGGCATCTAATTCATCTTTTCTATATACCCTTCCCGGTGAAATTATTGCTAAAGGGGGTGTGCTTTTTAGCATGGTTCTTATTTGGACGGGAGAAGTATGGGTACGTAGAAGCTTTTGTTGGTCAGTTGTTATATAAAAAGTATCCTGCATTTCTCTTGCAGGATGCCATTTAGGAGTATTGAGAGCGTCAAAGTTATACCATGCATCTTCTATTTCAGGTCCTTCCGCTATCGAAAAGCCCATACCTATGAAAATTTCTTCTATCTCCCTAATTGTTTTTGTGATAAAACTTTCTTTTCCAATTTTTCTAATTGCTCCTGGAATTGTAACATCGACCCAATTTTCTTTCTCTTTTTCTTCTAATTCAGCTTTTTTCAATTCTGCTAATTTATTCTCAAAGATATCTTCAATTTCGTTTTTTAACTCGTTAATGACCTTACCATACTCTCTTTTAGCTTGATCATCAAGATTTTTCAAGTTTTTCATCAAACTTTTAGTTAATCCATTTTTGCCGAGGTACTTAGATTTTAGATTTTGAAGGTTTTGAATATCGTTAATATCACTTAGTTCTTCTCTTAGAGCTAAAAGTATTTCCTCTTTATTCAAATTATAGTTCACAAAAAATACCTCCTAAGACTGATTGAGAGTTCTGATCTGAACCCAGTATAAGTATATTTTATTTTTGGATGAATGGATTAATCCAATTCTTCCAACCGAAAAGTCCCCATATAATAATAGAAATTAATAATATTATAGCTGAATAACTTAAAATAATATTGGAAAAAAAGCTAATACCTAATAAAACTATAATTAAAAGCTTTAGAAATTTATTCCTAAAGGTGTTTGTTAAAATTATTCCACTAAAAGTTAGTATCCCGAAACTAAAAAAACTTTCAAAATTATATGTGTGAAAATAAAAAATAAGAAAAATTGAAAAGAAAAATAAGAAAAATATTGCCATATTTACAACTACTTCTTTGTTATATCCAAACTTTAATAAAAGTAATTTATTAAAAGAAAATGGTTTATATATTAAACCTAATAGAATAAACCATATAAAATATATTACATAAAAAATATTTCTTACGAAATAATATGATTTAGGCATTCTTAAATAATCTGTAATAAAAAAACTCAGTGGAACATAATTTCCCATCATCTTTGATAATTCATAACCTACTGCATAAAGATCGTTTTGTATAATATCTAAATCTTCTAATTCTTTTGATAAGTAAACTTCAATTTTATCTTTCTGAGGCTTTATAACCGCAAGAGCATTTTCTGGAAATATATCAGTTTGCTTTAATCTTTTGTTTTCAATGTGTATATTGCTTAAAAAATAAAAAGGTTCTATTTTTAAAAGATAAAAACTCATTCTTTGCATACCCCAAAGAATTAAAATAAAGACTATTGAAGAAAACAAAAATCTTTTTGTATTTTTAGTCACCCTTAGCCCCGCCTTAAAAATCTCTCGAAATTATTTTTGAGAATTATCTGCAAGTTTCCATTTTTTATACCTCAAGTCTTCTATATTTGAAATAATGTTGCTTAATTCCGAAACTTCTGTTTTATCGGATAACCTTTCAAAAAAGTCCCCTTGTTTCATAGTTAATTCAAGCCCTTTTTCATCTATGACCTTTTCAACAGTAGCTTCCAACAATTCTTTAGAATCAGTAATTACAAAAATGCTTCCATCCTTTTTGTAATCAGTTACGAATCTTGAAATGTTTGCAAGTTCTTCGTATCTGATTTCGTTACTATTTGCACCTATAAATATTAAATGCCTACGTTTGGGTTTATTCTTCAGTATATTACAAATGCTATCTTCCCAAATTCCAGGTACTACAATATGCGTAAAAACCCTTCCTACCCAATTTGTTCCATTGGCTATTATTCCATTAACCATAACCTTTTTCGCATATTTTTCTGGTTCTGATATCAACCTAAAAAAGTTAGAAGTTAAAACTATCGGATTTTCTGTGTAAATTCCTAATGTTTGACCTTTTTCTAATCTTATTTGAGGGAAAGCGATAGAAGGTTCTATTATATCCAAAATGACAGAATCCGAACTTTGTTTTTTAATCATCTTTTCCACCTCTATTCAAAGCTTGTCTAACCGCCTCAACGATACTTTTAGTATCAAACGGTTGAATTTTCGTCAAATCAATCGAACTAAAAGTATCCTTGCCCAAATAAACAATAGGATCTGCATCTTTCAAATTCGCTTTTTTGTGAGTGTTTATCACCTTCCCCACAATGAAATCATGATCTCCCACTTCAAAATAGCTTTCTAAAACGCATTCCATAGAAAAATATCCTTCATCTATGTAAGGAGATTTTATGAATTCGGATTCTTTTAAATTAACTCCTGAAATAGAAACTTTATCTCCTTCTCTTCCTGATATTCTTCCAAATTTTACAGCCAATTCTGCCTTTTCATATGATAAAAAAGAAACACTAAACTCCTTTTCTTTCATGATCATGTCGTATGTAAAACGACTTTTGCGTATAGCAAAACCAAATAAAGGAGGATTAGAAGATAAAGGAGTAGACCATGCTACTGTCATAGAATTGACAAAGCCGTTACTTTTAACTGTGACCAAACACACAGGCATAACAATATTTTCACTAAAACGGTTGTTTGACATATCGACGCCTCCCAACCTAAAATTATATCATAATTAACATAAAAAGTAGAAATTTTACGACAGCAGGCACTTTTTTTACATTTTTCAAACTCTGAGATATATTATTAATTATACTAAAAAATTATCCAAAATTTTCTCACATAGCAGAAATTTTCATATTATTTTCAGAGTAAGCTTATGAAATTTTAGAATTTTCAACAAAAATTTTAGGAATCGGGTAAGTAACCCAAGAATAATATATTGAAAACGATTTTCCATACTTTGAAAGTTGAGTCAATTATTGAAGCTTTTTTTTGGTTTTGATTTAATATTTTACTTAAAAACAAACAGTTTTTGACTTTTAAACAGCTTTAGGGCGGAGCCCTCCCCCCTCTCTTTCGCTACATGTAGCGAAAAAGTTAAAAAAATTAGAAATTAGTAAGGATTAGAAGTGGGGAGGTATTTTGTAAAAAGTTAAACGTTGAAATAAATATTTATAAAATGTGAAGTTTAGAATTTCTAAAGTGAGTATACAAAAATTTTCAAGGAGGTAAAAGTATGAGAATTAACCAAAATATTAATGCATTAAAAGCCTGGCGTTCACTTGATAATGTGAACACTTCTATGGGGAAAACACTCGAAAAGCTTTCAACTGGGTTACGCATCAATAGAGCAGGTGATGATGCAGCAGGACTTTCTATGTCTGAAAAAATGCGAGCTCAAATAAGTGGTTTAAACATGGCAGTTAAAAATGCACAAGATGCAATATCTTTGATACAAACTGCAGAGGGTGCACTAACAGAGACACATTCGATACTTCAAAGGATGAGAGAGCTTGCAGTACAATCTGCAAACGACACGAACGTAGATGTGGATAGAGATGCCATTCAAAAAGAAATAGATCAATTAGCTGCAGAAATTACAAGAATAGCTGAAACGACTCAATTTAACGCTATTGATTTACTAAAAGGAAGTTTTTCAGCAAAGTTTCATATTGGAGCTAACGAAGGTCAAAATGTTGAGTTAAATATTGCTAATATGAAAGCAAGTGCATTACAAATAGGGACAGAATACACCGCTACTACTATTAATGGACATTCTGTATTAAGGGATAAAAACGGAAATGTAAAAGCGGTTTGGTATGAAGGCGGTTATTTTGACAAAAATGGCAATTTAATTTTTGGGGCAAACGGGCAATATACTATTAATGGAAACACATTAGTTTATCAAGGTGAAGAAGTTGCAGTGTGGAAGGATGCACAGCAAGTAATTCAAGAAGGATATTTTGACAGTGAAGGCAATCTAATTACAAGTATAAATGGTCCTTTAACAGCTTCAACTGTTGGCAATAACTATGTACTTAAAGATTCTAATAGTAATGTAATTGCTACTTGGTATGATAAGGGTTACGTGACCACGGATGGAACGTTAATAACTAGAATTAATCAAACACTAAGTATTGGTAGTGAGATAAATATAGGAGGATCTACATATGTTGCTAAAACATATAATTCTGATGTTTATAAGGCAGTTTCTTATGAAGTTAATACATTTAGTGGGGTAACTTTAGTAGCAGATCAATATACAGTTGTTACTTACTCTGTAGTAAATAATGCTACCGGTAGTTTTTTTGTTAAGGGATCAACAACTATAGCTCAATACAATAGCACTGCTAAAGCTTACCTTAGCCTTAGTGGAAATACTGTAATATACAATTCTGCTTTAGCTTTGTCTACGGGGGAAGTTTATGCTTTAGAAGATACTGATAATGGTTCATCTAAAACTGTAGCAATTTCAGAAAATGGTGGATATTATGGATATTATGATAATAAAAACAATTTAGTATATAAAGGTAGTTTAAGTTTAGGAAGTCAAGTTTATGCTTTAGAAGACGGCGGAAAACTTGTAGGTGTTTTTCAAAACGTTTCAAATAGGAATGGATATTACTATGATGGAAATCTTGTTTTTCGCACAGAATCAATGTATCCTTCTTCTACTACTGTGTGGGCATTAAAAAATGAAAGTGATGAGGTATCAGCTATTTGGGTTGGTAACCAATATATATCTTTAGATGGTTTAACAACTTTGCCAAGCGTACAAATACGTGAAGGTGGTTCGTTTTCTTTCTTAGAAAAGAACGGAGATTCCTTTGCAATTTGGCAAAATGTAAATGGTGCAAACACTGGATATTATGATACGAATGGGAATCTTGTATATAAGAGTGATGAATCTTTAAATAATTCAATTATATTTGCCTTAGAAGATACTGATAAAGGGATAACAAAGACAGTTGCTGTTTGGGATAATGATAATAATGCATATTATGATACAAGTCTTTCTACTTCTGTATATTCGCCGGGAAGTCCAATTACAAATGGGGAAAAGATTTACGTTTTAGAATTAGAAGGAGATACCAAAATACCTGTTTGGAAAGAAGCAAATGGAGAAAATCCCAGTGGATATTACTTAGAAGATGCATTGATTTTTCCTTCTGATATCGAAATTCCAGAAGGTCAAGAACTCAATATTTTATTAGAAAAAGGTAGTAATAACTACTATGCAAGTTTTAAAGAATTATCGGACGATATTGGATATTATGATAATAATGGTGAAATATTGTTAAAATCAACTAATCCACTTGATTTAGATGAGATTGCAGTTAATTTAGAAATAGGAAGTTGGCAAGTTATAGAAGCTACTCAAGACGCCGGATATTATTACGACGACGCACTATTATGGAAAACAGACTCACCCTTTGACGTAGATGATCTTAATAATTGGAAATCTTTTGAAGAAGCAGGTTATGAGGTAGGATACTATGATTCAGAAGGAAACTTGATGTTTGCTACAAAAACAGTGTTCGAAAATGATACACGAATAACAAAAGGTATAGATGTATCAACTCAAGAAGCAGCTGATGCAGCTATATCTAAGATTGATAGTGCAATAAACTTTGTTTCTAATGAGAGATCGAATCTTGGAGCGATGCAAAATAGATTAGAACATACTATAAGAAACCTTCAAGTCTCATCAGAAAATTTAGCGGCTGCTGAATCAAGAATTAGAGATGCAGATATGGCAAAGGAAATGATGGAATTTACAAAGCAACAGATCTTAATGCAAACTTCAAACGCAATGCTTGCACAATCTAACACCATTCCACAAAACGTACTAAGGCTTCTTCAATAATCTTTTCTATTCAAATTCAAAAAAGAGACGTATAAAACGTCTCTTTTTTTACGTAGGGTGTTTCACATGTTAACTTCCCTTAACTACATTCGCTTCGTTTACACGCATTCTTATATTTGAAAGTTCTGAAACATAGTAAAGTTCATTAAAAATATTTAAAAGATCTTTTATGTTTGTTTGGTTATCTAAGATAATTGCTTTGTTTTTTTCATCAATATTCACTTTGAGATCAAATGCTTTTATCATACTGTTTACTCGCGCAAATTCAAAATCTCTGTAATTTCCAACCTTAAAAATGTTGTACAGTTTCTTCATAAACGTTTTTCTTTCAGATATATATCGGCCTGACCCCCTGTTATTG